>JBKEAX010000094.1:0-12414 GCA_047972825.1 Hyphomicrobiaceae bacterium
GACCTCGACAACACGCTGTATCCAGCTGATTGCAATTTGTTCGCCCAGGTCGATCACCGCATGGGCGAGTTCATACAGAACTATCTTGGTGTGCCCTACGCCTACGCGCGCCATCTACAAAAGAGTTATTACCGCCAGTTCGGCACAACGCTGGCAGGGCTTATGAAGATCCACAAGATGGAACCGTCTGCCTTTCTTGACTACGTGCACGACATTGACCTGTCACCCGTTCCCGAGCATCCCGAACTCGCTGCCGCGATAGAAAAGCTACCCGGCCGCAAACTCATTTTCACGGCCGGCTCACGACGCCACGCGGAAAATGTTGCCGGGAAATTAGGCATACTGCATCTGTTTGAGGACATCTGCGACATTGTCGCGACAGGCTTCGTGCCCAAAGAACAAAGGCAAGCCTACGAGCACCTCATCCAGGCCCATGGCCTCACCACGCAAGAAGCGGCAATGTTCGAGGACATGCCGCATAACCTCCTGGCCCCGCACGAACTGGGCATGACGACGGTTCTCGTCCACTCCAGCTACATGGACCATCCCGCCCAGGCTAAGATCAAAGGCTGGATCGAGCCCCCCGCACACATCCACCACATTACCGACGACCTTGCGGGCTTTCTCGCACGGCTCAATACCGCAACGTGAAGCAGGTCCTGCAACATGCACCCCCGACCTGTGGCGCTGGAGCCATAGTGTTTATTGGTCTGGACAGGGCACCACTACAGCAAGCCCACCCCCAGCAACATATAGAGAATAGAAAGACGAGATCTCGCGGACTCATTGCAATTGAATCCGGGCCCTTATGCATATCGCGCAAAAGTGCACAGCGGTTTTGCGATAACGACATGCACAAAATAAAAGAAAATAGAGCGCGTTCGCAATTCAGTGAAAAGAGAACGTTATCTAGTCACATTCCGAACGCCCACCACAGTCTGGAATCAAAGAAATAAGGCATGGCCTCCGCAATCAATATCCCAGCCTACAGTGATGCACTGGTTGTCCTTGGAACCGCTGGCATGATCGTTCCCTTGCTTAGCAGGTGGGGATTGAGCCCGGTCGTTGGATACCTCGGTGCTGGCGCGGTGCTCGGCCCCCTGGGCCTGGGTTCCTACGTGTCGGAGGTACCGCCGCTATATTGGCTTACCGTGACTGATGCCGAGAACGTGTCGGCAATTGCCGAACTCGGTGTGGTCTTCCTCCTCTTCCTGATCGGACTCGAACTCTCATTTGAGCGCCTCATTACGATGCGCCGGCTCATTTTCGGTCTGGGCGGATTGCAGATTGCTATCACCAGTTTCATCATTGCCGGCATTGCATCCATGTTCGGTCTGTCGGGCCCCGTCTCCATAATACTAGGCGGCTCATTAGCCTTATCCTCGACCGCCATTGTTCTTGAAGTCTTGTCGAGAGAAGACCGCCTCGCAACGGTTACAGGCCGTGTCAGTTTTTCCGTGCTGCTTGCGCAAGACCTAGCCGTAGTCCCGCTGTTGATTTTCATCTCGCTGCTAGCGGCGGGCGGAGAAGGTTCAGTGTACGCCAGCATTGGCAAAGCATTGCTTCAAGCCATCATCGCTCTTGCCATCATAATCCTCATTGGCCGACTGCTTCTAAGACCCCTGTTCCGTGTCGTTGCCGCGACAAGGTCCAATGAACTGTTCATGGCCGCTACGTTGTTTGTCATCATTCTGATGAGCGTGATCGCAGCCTTGGCAGGGCTTTCCATGGCGCTAGGTGCCTTTATCGCCGGGCTGCTGCTTGCAGGCACAGAGTTTCGACGCGCCGTGCAGGCAACCACCGAGCCGTTCAAGGGCCTGTTGCTTGGCATGTTCTTCTTCACTGTCGGCATGAGCATTGATGTCCGCGAGGTCATTCGTGAACCTCATTGGATTATCGCCGCCGTCGTCGCCCTGATTGCGGGAAAGGCCATTCTGTTCGTCTTGCTGGCGCAAATATTCAAGCTGACCAAGCCGGTCAGCGTCGAAGCCGCGCTCCTGCTTGGCCCAGGTGGTGAATTCGCCTTCGTCGGTGTGGGCCTGGCAGCAACCCTCGGAATAATAAGCTCGACCGTGGCAACCTTTACGCTCACCGTCACGTCATTGACGATGGCGCTGATCCCGGTGATGGCGCTTCTCGGCCGCCACCTTGCAGCCAAGCACACCGATGCACCGGCATCCGAGCCAGAAACGCTTGTCATGCCCGATCTACACAAGGCGCACGCCATCGTTGTCGGCTACGGGAGAATGGGCAAAGTCGTATGCGATCTGTTCAAGATGCACGATATCCCCTACCTCGCCATCGATCACAATGCCTCGTCCGTCATCGATGACCGTCAAAGAGGTCACGATGTCTACTTCGGTGATGCAACCCACCGGGCATTCCTCGAAGCCTGTGGCATTGCCAGTGCGACGTGCGTCATCGTCACGGTTCAGTCCGCCAAGATTATCGACGAAGTGGTCGAACAGATCCGCGCCCTTCGCTCCGACGTCACGATTGTCTCGCGCGCCCGCGATGGTGAGCACGCGCGCCATCTCTACACCACGGGTGTAACCGACGCCGTACCCGAAACAGTGGAAGCAAGCTTGCAATTGTCGCGCGCAGCTCTCCTCGGCATGGGTTTGACCCAGGAAACGATCAGCACGTCAATCAGGCAGGAACGCGAGTCGCTCCGCCAACAATTGCAACCATCGACGACATCAAAGATGAATTGATCACCAAGCCCTCGCAAAACCACTTGGACTGGTCGCACAACAGAGGTTTACCCACGCCCCTCAAACGGCATTTCCGTTGCCTTGACCGTCATCGATAAAACATTGGTGTCGAGCGGCAAACGCGCCATGTAGAGCACGGCCTCTGCCACATGCGAAACATCCATGCGAGCCTCAACCTTCTTGGATAGGTCGGCCTGCAGCGCTCCGTGTCCGCGCGCCATCGGCTCCGTCATTTGCGTTGCCGCATTCCCGATGTCAATTTGCCCGCACGCGATATCAAAACCCCGTCCATCGAGCGCAATAGACTTGGTCAACCCGGTGATCGCATGTTTCGTTGCCGTATAAGCCGCCGAAAACGGGCGTGGAGAATGCGCCGAAATCGACCCATTGTTGATGATCCTCCCGCCGCGTGGCGATTGCCGTTTCATTATCTTTAGCGCTTGCTGGCAGCACAGGAAAACACCAGTCAGGTTCACATCCACCATCTGTCGCCAGGTCTCGATCGGCAACTCTTCAACAGGCGCCGGCGGCGCAAACACGCCTGCATTGTTGAACAGCAGATCGACACGACCAAACTGCGAAATGGTTGCCTCAAAAAGTGATGCTACGGCTTCGGGCTTGGAAACATCCGTCACCCCAACAAGCATATGTCCGCCACCCGGCACTGCCGCCGCCCTGGTCGCCTCAAGCTCGCTGCCTCGGCGCCCGGCCAACGCAACATGAAATCCGTCACCCTGCAGGGCCAGAGCAACCGCCCGGCCAATACCCGAGCCCGCACCGGTCACCACCGCAACTTTCCCCTCACTCCGTCTCACGAATTTCTTTCTCCATTCAACCGTACCTGTGCCACAGCTCAAATGCCGGACCCCACCAATCTCTTATTCCGTCCTCACTCGGCTCAGCAGGGCATCGAAAATATCGGCATCGAGCACGCTGTCCGGCGATACAAGTTCAATAAGTGATGAAGGATCGCTGGTTGACTGCAAACGACCGAACCTATTCCAGAAAACTTCACCGAATGCGCCTGCTCGCGCGGGACAATAAATCATGTCGCGTTCATTGACGTGAACATGCGCTTTTTTTGGCAAGACTTCCATGAGGTCCTCACGGCGAACAAGTAGATACTGCTCGCCCACCGCCTTTGCCCGCTTGCCAAATCCAAAGCGCGCCGAAAAACGACTAGGCTTTGCCTCCCGGCCAATCAGCACATGACTGGCCTCACCAGGAAATATCGTTGCCACGCCGGCACGCCAGATCACAAACCTGATAAGTGCCTGGCTCTCACGTTCGTTGCCCCACACGACCTTCGGCACAAACACGTCGTGGCCCTTTGCCTCGACGGCAGACTGATTCTGATCGATGTGGAAGTTCCAGCTCCAGACATCGGCAATGTCCTGGGACGGCGCCACGACACACCCGAATTTGCGAACCGCGCCTTCCAGTGTCTCGTGCGAAACGGGACGTTCGTTGTGCGACAGAACGACCTGATAGCCAAAACGGTTGCCAGCGTTCCAGCCACGCAGAAAACCCGCCCGCGAATATGGTCCCCCATCCATACCCTCGTTTTGCGGGTCAGAAATCGTGGACCTGAATGCACGAATGAAACTGGCCACTTCCGGTTCAGCCTCGATCCCGAAAACGTGCGGTCGCATGTAGTTCATGTTGAAGTGCACGTGTGGCTGGCGCTGCTGCGCAAGCCATCGCGTATCCTCAGCCAGCTCAGGCTCTATTTCTATTTCCGACCGAAGTTCCGCCTCGCTCCTTGGAGGCACGAAAGCAAACGAGAAATAAACGCCCGTTTCCTCGTTCCGGTAGTACACCTCGCCGTCATCGTTGCTGGCGCTGTAGCAAGAGCGGCCCTGGAAATAGGCCGCGAACTGCTCTATCCCGAACCTTGCCTGTGGCACAATATATAGATCGTAGCTCATATCCTGATCCTTCGCGCAACGATCAGACAAGCGAAAACGGGCACCGCGAAGGCGCCCGTCCGAAAACCCTATCCTGTAATTGAGACTGGCGGCAACCGCTCAGCGCGTCGGCACGGGAACTTCGCCGCGGTAGTCGTAAAAGCCACGCTTCGCCTTGCGGCCGAGCCAACCCGCCTCGACGTATTTCACCAGCAGCGGGCAAGGGCGGTATTTTGAATCCGCCAAGCCTTCATAGAGCACCTGCATGACTGACAGGCAGGTGTCCAGACCAATGAAGTCGGCCAGTTCCAATGGTCCCATTGGGTGGTGCGCACCAAGCTTCAAGGCCTTGTCGATCGACTCCACCGTACCCACGCCTTCATAGAGCGTATAGACAGCCTCGTTGATCATCGGCAGCAGGATTCGGTTGACGATGAACGCCGGGAAATCTTCCGAAACCGCCGTGCGCTTGCCCAGGCTTTGCACGAACTGCCGCGCAATACCAAACGTCTCATCTTCTGTCGCAATACCCCGAATAAGCTCCACCAACTCCATCAACGGCACTGGATTCATGAAGTGCATGCCGATGAAGTGCTCGGGCCGGTCGGTTGTTGATGCCAGGCGCGTGATCGAAATAGACGATGTATTGGTCGCAAGGATCGCGTCTTTCTTCAGGTCCTGACACAAGTCCGTAAAGATGCGGCGCTTCACGCTTTCATCTTCGGTTGCTGCTTCAATCACCAGATCGCAGTCACCGAATGCCTTATAGTCCGGCGCGTAGGAAATGCGTTTGAGAGCATCACCCTGGTCACCCTCGGAGATGATCCCCTTGGAAACCTGCCGCCCCATATTTTTTTCAATTGTTTTGACGGCTTTCTCCACGGCCTCTTTCTTGAGATCGTTGATCGCCACGTCATAACCAGCCAGCGCAATCACATGCGCAATGCCGTTGCCCATCTGGCCAGCGCCGATGATGCCCACCTTCTTGATCCGCGTAGGCAGTTTTTTCTCCACGCCAGCACCCACTTTGGTTTTCTTTCGCTCCTTGACCACTGCGTCCATGTAGTTGGTCCTTTCTGTCGACCGACAATCTGCCGGCAAGCGCGCCCCTGCGTTGATGCCCCGGCTCAGATCAAATGTTTCTGTTCTTCAAACCGCTCACTTTTCCAGTTCGGCAGCAAGCTCTGGCAACGCCTGGAACAGGTCTGCCACGAGCCCATAATCCGCCACCTGGAAGATTGGCGCTTCCTCGTCTTTATTGATGGCCACGATGACCTTTGAATCCTTCATGCCCGCCAGATGCTGGATCGCACCTGAAATACCAACCGCGATATAAAGCTCCGGCGCGACCACCTTCCCAGTTTGGCCGACCTGCATGTCGTTGGGCACAAAACCAGCATCCACCGCCGCGCGCGAAGCACCGATTGCAGCACCCAGCTTGTCGGCGACAGGGGCGATCAGCTTGTCAAAATTCTCTCCCGACTGCAGCCCGCGCCCGCCTGAGATAATGATGCGTGCTGCCGCCAGATCAGGCCTGTCCGACTGCGTGAGTTCTTCACCCTTGAACGTTGAAAGGCTCACTGCTGCAGGTACCTTGACGCTCTCCACCGAGGCGCTGCCACCCTCACCCGATGACGCGAATGCCGCCACGCGCACCGTGATGACCCTCTTCGCCTCATTGGATTTGACGGTTTGAATTGCATTGCCGGCATAGATCGGCCGCTCAAACGTATCAGGCGACTTGACCGCGGTAATGTCGGAGATCTGCATCACGTCGAGCAATGCTGCAACTCGCGGCAACACGTTCTTGCCCGATGCCGTCGCCGGTGCCACCAAGACGTCATAAGACGACATCATCTCGACCAGCAAAGCGGCAACTTCTTCCGCCAGCCCATGGGCGAATTGCTCTGCATCCGCGAGAAGCACCTTGCCGATGCCATCTATTTTTGCAGCCTGATCGGCCACGGCCTGCGCACCAGAGCCCGCCACCACAACGTGGATGTCACCGCCCATTTCCTTCGCTGCTGTTACCGCCTTGTGGGTCGCAGGATTGAGCGTGACGTTATCGTGTTCTGCGAGGATTAAAATGGCCATGTCACAGAACCCCCGCTTCAGACTTGAGCTTTTGAACCAGTTCCGAAACGCTTTCCACCCGAACGCCAGCTTCCCGCTTAGGCGGCTCGGCAGTATTCAACACTTCCAGCCGCGGCGTGATGTCGACTCCCAGTTCGTCCGGCTTCTTGGTATCGAGCGGCTTCTTCTTTGCCTTCATGATGTTTGGCAGCGTCGGATAGCGCGGCTCGTTCAATCGGAGGTCGGTAGTGACGACAGCTGGCAATTTCAGCCCAACGGTCTCCAGTCCTCCATCGACTTCCCGCGTGACAGCAACTTCGCCGTCGGAAAACTCCACCTTCGATGCGAACGTCCCCTGCGGCCAGCCCAGAAGCGCTGCCAGCATTTGCCCGGTCTGGTTTGCATCGTCGTCGATCGCCTGCTTGCCGAGAATGACCAGGTCAGGCTTTTCTTCATCCACGAGCGCTTTGAGAAGTTTGGCCACGGCTAATGGCTCAACCCGCGCATCATCGGCAACATCGACATGGATGGCGCGGTCGGCTCCGATTGCAAGCGCTGTGCGCAACGTATCTTGCGCCTTGGCAGGCCCGATCGAAACCGCGACGACTTCTTGGGCGCCGCCTTTTTCCTTGACCCGCACCGCCTCTTCAACGGCGATTTCATCAAATGGGTTCATCGACATTTTGACGTTCGCAAGCTCAATGCCCGTCCCGTCGGCCTTCACGCGGATCTTGACGTTATAGTCAACCACACGCTTCACCGGCACCAGTATCTTCATCTCCGTAGCGGTCCCCAGCCTCTTTTTATTTTCATGCTTCCATCGTCATGCACGCGTCTTGGCTCTCTGTTAAATTGCCCACCGGAACAAAGCGTGCGTTCCCCAACTGCAACGATCCACATTCCTCCGCGAGGCCACGGGGCGGAAATCATCCACAGTCTTTGTGCGCTGCAAACCATTTGACCAGCAGTAGACGCTGGACTCCTGGATCACAGGTTCGCTTATGCTGTTCGCAGTTGCGAAACAGCAGCCTATTTCTGGGATTGTCGCGAGTCAATTGGACCGACGGCCGGATACCCCGGGCAACGTGGGAAAGTTGCATATTCTTTATGCACGGTGTGGCTGGGGCACACCTTGAATTTACCAATCCGCCATCACCGGACCGCTGGTAGCCCTCGGTCAAACAGAGGCACTTCGGGGCGCTTGAAAAATGGCACCAAAAGTGCGCCGGCCACCAAGCCTCCAATATGGGCCCACCACGCAACCGGCCCCATGCTCGGCAACAAGACCATAACAATTTGCGTTACAATCCAAACACCTAGCACCACTGCTGCACTGACACGCAATGGCAGCACCTTGAACGCCAGCACCCAAACCCGCACCCTGGGGTGCAGCATCAGATAGGCCGAGATCACCCCGGCCACCGCCCCACTGGCACCGATTAACGGCACTCCCGAATCCGGGCTGATCCAGGCATGCGTTAACCCGGCGAAAATGCCGCACAAGAGATAGAACGCCAGGAATCGCAAGTGCCCCATCGCGTCTTCCACGTTATCGCCGAAAACCCACAAGAACAGCATGTTCCCGGCCAAGTGCAGCGGATCACCATGAAAGAACATGTAGCTCACAAGCGTCAGGTTCTCTGAGAACCCCACCGACTGAGCAGGCCCGTACCCGACACCAAAAAGTTCGCCCGGCACCAAGGCGAAACTGGCCATCAGAGCCTCGCGGCCGCCCTCTGCCATGGTCGCCAGGAAGACCACCACATTGATAGCAATCAAGCAAAACGTAACGTACTGACGTTGAACGAACTGGAGGGGGTTGTCGTCCTGGAGCGGAACAAACACAAGCAAATCCTATTCGATACTGGGAATTGAACGGTGGGCTGGGCCGGTTGGCCCGTTACCGGAACTTGTTCATGTCACGTGACTAAAAGAAGGCCCAGCCCCACATTACACGGACTAACACCGTTTTTTACGATTTAACGATTTTGCCCCGGCACCCAAAGCACATCGCGCGCGCCGCGATCGTTCACATACCGGCTTGCGACAAATAGAAAATCCGACAGCCGGTTGATATATTTCAGCGCCGCCGCACTGACCGGCTCAGACGGGTTGGCCGCAAGCTCCGCCATCAACCGCTCGGCACGCCGCGAAACGGTCCGTGCAATATGCAGGTGAGCCGCAGCAGCCGTACCACCCGGTAGAACAAAGGATTTCAGTGGCTCAAGTTCCGCATTGAGCGTGTCGATCTCCTGTTCCAGGCGCCCCACCTGCTCGTCGGACATTCGCAACGGTTCATAGCCGAGATCCGCGCTGGTATCGGGCACACAAAGATCCGCACCAAGGTCAAACAGATCGTTTTGTATCCGCATCAGCATCGCATCCACGGCGGCAAACTTTTCGTCCACATGCAGCCGCGCAACACCGATCACGGCATTGGTCTCGTCAACCGTCCCGTAGGCCGCGATCCTGGCATCGTATTTGGGAACCCGCGCGCCAGTTCCCAGTCCCGTCGTCCCTTTGTCGCCCGTGCGCGTATAAATCTTGTTGAGTTTAACCATTATCTATCCACATCGCCCTGCCCACCATCGCCGCTGAAGCCGGAACCACAAAAGCCAGCGCGATATCTACTTATGCCTTGACCAGCAAATAACCAATAATGAGCAAAATGGCGGCGAACTGAAGCCCAACCCGCCAGCGCATCAGTTTTTGGCTGAGATTGCTGCTCCGGTTCTTGCGCATCAAGTTCCACAGCCCCATCACAAGGACGGCCAGAACCGCAAAAACTGCAATCGTAGCAATATAGTACAAGGGCGCCTGCATGGCGGACACACGCTCCACGGTTGGATTTTCGAGCCCTTTTGATACTCCTGCTGGAACCCTCGGGCAAACAGCAAAGCCATGGGCGCGTCCGTCCATCGCAGGCGTGCCAGACCAGAAAAGCATGACACCCGCACCTCTCAGGCCCTTATTCATTTGGCTTCCTGGGGGAAGCAAGCGTCTTAGGCTTTGGCAGCGGCCCGCAATTGCCTTAATTTTGCGAATCATTAATCCCGGTCGGCGACCGTAACCCTGCTGATCAGCAGGCGCCTGACCAATCCACATACGCTTTCTGCCGCGAGGACCAAGTTTGAGCCGACCCATGGCAAGCATGCTGCGCAAAGCTGTAACAGCCAACGCCCGCGCCTATGGTAGGGCGCGCCCATTGGTGCTTGCCGCCACGATTGGCATAATTGGGCCCGCTGTCCTGTGCGTACCTGCATTTGTGCAACCAGCAACCGCTCAGACCCGGCCTCCCGGCTCATCGCAAGATGACCCCAACGCCACGCGCCAACGCCTGCAAACGCAGGAAGGCGAGCTTAAATCGGTGCGGAGTCGCGAATCTGCCCTGACCAAAAACATCGCCGAGATTGATGCTGAACGCGAACAGCTGAAACAACGCCTGCTGGAAACCGCCGCTCTCATTCAAAAGAGCGAAACCAAAATGTCCTCCATTGAAGGACGCCTGTCGGAACTGGAAGCGCAGGAGAAAATTGTCCGCGGTTCGCTTGATAAGCGCCATGGCCAAATCTCACGTCTTTTGGGCGCGCTCCAACGCATGGGCCGCAACCCGCCACCAGTCATGATAACGCGTCGTGCCGATGCCCTGCAGATGGTCCGTTCAGCCATGCTGCTTGCCGCGGCATTTCCTGAACTGCGCGGCCAGGCAATGCAGTTGTCCGGCCGCCTGCAAGAACTCGTCCGCGTCATGGGGGACATCCGCAACGAGAGCCAACGTTTGAAGTCGGAAACAGCCCGGCTAACCGAAGCCCAGACAAAGCTGGCGGGCCTGGTGGAGGAGCGCAAGAAGTCACTGGACCAACGCCAGGACGAATTAGCGGATGTGCGCACGGCGGCAACCGAGTTGTCGCGCTCCGTGTCTGACTTGGGTGAACTTATTACAAAACTGGACCAAGCGGTGCAGGACAACACCAAGCTTGGCAGCTACGAAAAGGAAATCGCTGCCGTACAGACTGAAGAACCAACGCCAGACAAGCCTCAACCGCAGACCGTGCCATCTGCCGCTGGGCCATTAGTCGTAACACCAGACCCTGCTCCAGCCACCCTCGAGGGCACCAAAGTTGCGCTAAACGTCCCCAAACCTGGCCCGATTATAGAATTACGTCCAACTCAAAACAAATTCGGATCTTCCAATACTGGCCGCATTAAGCCGGCTCTGCCATTTCACAAAACGCGTGGCCGCCTCCCCATGCCAGCTTCTGGCCGCACTGTTCTGGCATTTGGCGAGAAAACCCAATATGGCGGTAATTCCAAGGGAATCGTCCTGGAAACCCGCTCAGGCGGCCAGATCACGTCTCCGTGTGACGGTTGGGTTGTTTATGCAGGTGAATTTCGAAGCTACGGCCAGCTCTTGATCATAAACGCCGGCGGCGGCTATCATATTCTGCTCGCAGGCCTATCCCGGATCGATGTTGGACCGGGGCAATTCGTACTCGCAGCTGAACCGGTCGGAACCATGCGTGGCAGCGCCACAAGGCGTACGGTGAAAAATCAAACCGATGCCCCAGTTCTTTATGTAGAATTCCGCAAGGAAGGAACTCCCATCGACCCAAGCCCCTGGTGGGCCAACAGTCCTGAAAAGGTACAAGGATAATGCGCAAGACAGACTTCGCATTCTGGACGTTTCTACTGATGACTGGTTTTGCCGGAGCGGCAACAGTCCTCAATGTGTCGCAGACGCATTCGGCAACGACGTCGAACTCCGATCTTTATCGCCAGCTCGATCTTTTTGGCGACGTGCTTGAGCGGGTACGTTCCGACTATGTTGAAAAGCCCGATGACAACAAGCTGATCGAGAGCGCCATCAACGGCATGCTCACGTCTCTCGACCCGCACTCTGCCTATCTCAGCCCCAAACACTTCCGCGACATGCAGGTGCAGACTCGCGGTGAGTTCGGCGGCCTTGGTATTGAAGTCACCATGGAGAACGGCGTCGTCAAGGTCGTTTCCCCAATCGACGATACACCCGCTGCACGCGCTGGTGTGCTGGCAAACGACTTGATCACACATCTGGACAGCGAGCAGATCGTCGGACTGACGTTGGAGCAGGCCGTCGAAAAGATGCGCGGCCCCGTAAACACCCCGATCACGCTGACCATCGTACGCAAGGACCAGGAAGAACCTATCGAGTTGAAGATCGTCCGCGACGTGATCCGCATCAATGCCGTCAAGTCGCGTCAGGAAGGTGATGTCGCCTATATCAAGGTTTCAACCTTCAACGAGCAGACACACACCAATCTCGTCCGCGCCATCCAGAACCTGGATAAGACCATCGGCAAGGACCTGAAGGGCTACGTCATCGACTTGCGCAACAATCCTGGCGGCCTGCTCGACCAGGCAATTGCCGTTTCGGACGACTTCCTTGAGCGCGGCGCCATCGTCCTGACCAAGGGGCGCAACAATGAGGAAACCCAGCGCAGCCAGGCACGCCCCGGCGACATAACGGCCGGCAAGAAAGTGGCCGTGCTTATCAACGGTGGCTCAGCCTCAGCCTCCGAAATCGTAGCTGGTGCACTCCAGGACCACAAACGCGCAACTGTTATAGGCACGCGTTCGTTCGGCAAGGGATCGGTACAAACCATCATACCTCTGGGTGCGAACGGCGCTATCCGTTTGACCACCGCACGCTACTACACGCCTTCGAACCGCTCGATTCAGGC
>JBKEAX010000119.1:0-16326 GCA_047972825.1 Hyphomicrobiaceae bacterium
TGACGTGCTGGAAGTGCCTTATAGGCCTGAAATCATCGGGGCTGGAAAACCGGGAGAGAAGGCTCACACCTATATACTGGGAGGCAAGACCTGCATGACGGGAGATGTGATCGGCACATACGCGTTCGATGAACCGTTGCAGCCCGGCGCCCGGCTCATCTTTACCGACATGATGCAGTAGTCGTTCGTCAAAACCACCACCTTCACCGGCACGCCTCTCCCTGACCTGGGCATGCTCGACGTGGATGGCAGCTACCGCGTGATCAAGCGCTTCGGTTACGAGGCCTTCCGCGAAAGGCTGGGATAGAGCGCCGGGCGACAATTGTGAACCATTCTGCCGAGGCGAATTTGGTTCAAGATCGAGGTGGCCGTCGCAGACCATAGCAGCGCTACGGCCAAGACGGACGCCGAAGAGATTGGAGCAAATTCACCCGGCCCTTCGGGTTTCCAAGCGGTGGCGAGCCAGTGCGTCGGTCGATTTGTTCGCAGCGCCGCTCCGCGCTGCATCGCCCTCCTGCTGGCTCAACTCACCGCTTGAGAAACAGAATTGAATCACAATCATTGCCCGGTGCTCTAGCGCAGCGAACCTTTGGATTCCTTCATTGTGCTTTCAGCGCTTTATTTCATGCATGTCGTTATCCGGAAAACCGCTGAGCATTTTTTGCGCGACATGCACTTTCTGCTTTATGCATGTCGTTATTCGCAAAACCGCTGATCACTTTTGCGCGACATGCATTGGAGCTGTTCAGCGGCGGGGAAGGAAACGTGCCCTGGTTATATTCGTGACCTTGGCTTGAGCTACGGCCTGGGCTGCCTCGGCTTCTTCCAATGCAACGGCCAGGGCATCGCGTAGCTTTTCCAGCCCTGGCACGCGGGCCATATCGCCGTGCATGTAGATGAGAGTCTCCCGCAAGGTCGTCAGGTCGATTTGTGGCGGCCACGGGTTGGATCTGGGAATGCGGTACACTTCAGTCATCCTTTGGAACGCGCACCAGAAGAGGCATCGTTAACAAAACCTATCAAATTGCTCGTTTTCTGTCTTCGCAAGATCGGGGCCAGGATACAAGTGCTGATTTTTCGAATGGAGATGATTGCACTGTACCGGAATGGGACGTGCGCTCAGAACATTCTCGGCCAGATGGATGGCTTTAATTCATCTTTTTCGCAGAACATGAGCATATCGAAACCGGACATCGACGATGCCCGTCCCAATGTGTGCGCCATCACGGCGCTGGAGTGCCAACGTGCCGAAGACTGCAAGCGTTCTCATCATCGTGGAAAATCTCACCGTGCCGCTGGATCGCCGGGTCTGGCAGGAAGCGCGGACATTGCGCGATGCTGGGCATACGGTTTCAGTTATTTGTCCGGTGGGCGGGAAATACACGCAGCCCTATGAGGTTCTCGAAGGCATTCACGTCTTTCGACATCCCATGCTGTTGGAGGCGGATGGTGCGTTGGGTTACCTCATTGAATATTCGTGGGCCTTGGCATGGGAGTTTGCCCTGTCGATCAAGGCACACTTCAAGGTTGGCTTTGACGTCGTACAGGCTTGCAACCCTCCTGACCTGCTGTTCGTTGTGGCTGGGTTCTGGAAATATCTGTTCGGAAAGCGTTTTGTTTTCGATCATCACGATTTGAATCCGGAGCTGTACGAAGCGAAATTCGGCAAGCGTGGATTCTTCCACAAACTGCTGACTGTTCTTGAGCGGTGCACGTTCAAAGTGGCCGATGCGTCGATAGCGACAAATGACACATTCAGGCAGATCGCGATGGAGCGCGGTGGCATGAATGCCGATCAGGTGTTTGTGGTGCGTTCGATTCCCGATGTCAGCCGCTTCAAGCGTATCGCGCCCAATACAGTATTGAGAAATGGAAAAAAGCACGTGATCGGGTATGTCGGGATCATGGGTGCGCAAGATGGGGTCGACCTTCTGGTCGAGGCGATGGACGATATTGTCAACGTTCAAAATCGGAAGGACGTTGGGTGTGTAATTGTCGGGTCGGGAACCGAGTTGACCAGCCTGAAGGCGCTGGTGTCCGCCAAAGGGCTTCATGATTACGTCACGTTTACCGGGTTCCTTGCGGGCCAATCCCTGTTGGCGGCGTTGTCCAGCTTTGATGTCGGTGTAATCCCTGATCCAAAGAATACCTACAACGACAAGATCTCAATGAACAAGGCGTTCGAGTATATGACGCTGGGTATTCCGTTCGTGCAGTTTGACCTGGTTGAGGGACGCAAGATCGCCGGCGATGCAGCGCTTTATGCAGCGGACAATTCGCCCCAGGACTTGGCGCGGAAGATTGAGCAGCTGTGTGACGATGCCGACCTTGCAGCATCTCTCGCCGCAGAAGGACGTATGCGAGCAGCTGCATTGCTGAGGTGGGAAGAAGAAGCGTGTCAATTGCTGTCAGCGTATGATGCGGTACTTAGGCTTGATGCCGTTCAAGAGCAGTCAGGTTCGGGCATGACGTTGTCCAGACGCTAGATTCTGTCTGGTTCATATAAAAGGGTTTTGGCTCGGGTCCGGACCCTAGATTGCGTTCACTTTTCACGGAATCTCGAACGCGATCTATTTTCTATTATTTCTCGCGGTGTTCGTCACGCCGAACCGCGTACACTTCGGCTGAACATGCTCTAACGCCAGCGGCCATTTCGTAGCGTCATCAAATGGCGTTTGCCGTCGGGCATGGTGAGTGCGGCCAATGCCATGACGGTGAGCGATACGATGATGAGGAGTCCGGCGAGTGTTACGTAGGAGGCGGTTTCAGGCGCTAATGCGGATACGCCAAGGGCAAGCAGGCCGGCGGGGACCAGCAGCACACCGCGTAGTGCCATGGTGCTGCCAAGCCTGTGGCCGTTCACGGCAGTTCCTTCTGCGTGCGTGTGCAGGTGATTAAGGCGCCAGGAGATGTAGGCAAGGGTGGCAAACTCGGCAACGGCGCTGGCAGCGGCGGCGCCGGTAAGCCCGTAGCCTGAGATAAGGGTGGCAAAGGCCAACCCCAGGCCGGTGGAGCGGATAATGGCAGCGCTAAAGAAGGGGCGTGTGATGCCTTTGGCCAGCAATGCAGCACCAGGTACGGCTTGCAGCATGCGCATTGACCACATCAGTGCAAGCCATCCAACCAGTGGGCCAAGCCCGGCGTAGCTGGCGCCGAAGGCAATCGGTAAAAGTGCTCCCCCTGCGATGATGAAGGCGACAAGGTACAATGAGGCGATCAGTGTTGTCGCTTCGGCCATCATGCAGAACCGTGAATAAAATGAATCTGCATTGTCATGTTCGCTTGCCAGCAAGGGCAGCATCAATGCGTTCGATAGCTTTGCGGCAATCAGGCCTGGCACCATCGTTATCATGAATGCGGTGGTGTAGGCTGCCAGCCCTTCCATGCCGATGATGTGGCCAACCAGCATGCGGTCGCCTTGGTATACCGCCACCAGTGGGAATGCGCTGGCCCAGATTGGCCATCCAAATGCAAGCAGGCGTCTTAAGTGAGCGTGGTCGAGAGCAAGCCTGTAACGGCGTTTTGCGACAATGTGCGAAGAGATGGTGGCAAACAACGCCTGCGCGACAGCCAGCCAAAGGACCGCGGAATAGTCAGCAAATGCCATGAGTGCAGGGATTGTCAAAGCGAGGCTGAGGGCTTGAGGCAATGCCTCGATGAGGATTTGAGGGCGATTGTCGAGGCGCCGCTGAGCTACGCGTGAATCAAGGTTCGCGAAACCTTTGAGCAGCGGAACCAGGGCAGCTGCCGCAAACGCCCACGCCGCTTCGGGGACGCCGAAAAATGAAGCCATTGGATGTGCAACGACAACCAGACCGACGGCCACGAAAACTCCACGCATAACGAGCGTGGTCTGCGCCGTCGCGACGAGGCGCGGGTCGTCGCCATCGCGGGCCTGCACAATCAGGCGATCTGCGCCGAGATCGCTCAAGGTTTCGAGAAGCTGGAGTAGGATTACTATGGCCGCGGCTATGCCGAAGTCACCTTTGGAGAGCCAGTGTGCAATGATTGCATTGCGTGCGAAGGAGAAGACCTGCGTCAGTGCGAAGCCTGAAAACACGAGTGCGCCTTGACGAGCAATGCGCGGGCCAAGCGTTGCCTTGTCCTGGGTGTCCGGCTTGTCCATCAGCCGCCGACCTTCTTGTTCTTACCTGTCCAGCCGACAGCGCCAGGCAAGCGGCGTACAATTTTTCGGTATGGGGCTTCAGCGATGCGGCCTGCAAGTTGGCTGACAGGACCGGCGGAGATATGGACTAGCGCGCAGGTCGTCTGAAGCCATCGAGGGGCGAATGCACGAGACCATTTTTCACGAAAGGCTTCCTGCATTGCTTCGAAGGTGTCACCCTTTTTTCCAGCCGACAAGTGTGCAATGTGGAAATCGATGACGTGCGCGTTCCACCCCGCGGTAGCAGCGTTCAGACAAAGATCCGCACCATAAAAATGGAAACCTGTTAGATCGTTGGAGCATCCGATGCGTGCCTGCCGGCGAATGACGATGAAGTTTTCATCAAGACTTGTAACGCGGGTTGGCAAGGGACCAATGTGCTGGTTGGCTCCATGCGGGTCGGTGATGCGGAGGGCGAGCTTTCCAGGCGCTATTCCGCCAGCATTACCAGCCAACGCCCAATTGGGGTCGAGACCGGTTAGTTCGATGAGGCGGTGGTCGAGGTCTTCGCGCGTCTCGGTGAGCAGGCGGATATCCTGGTGACAGGCAATTACGTATTGGCCGCGTGCTTCGTTCAGCATTGCGTTGATGCCGGCGTAGGCGCAGATCGATTCACCGGCGTGTCCTGTGTTGTCGATCCAGAGAAATTCGCAGTCGTGACCATCAAAGCCGCCCGCACGCATTGAGCCGTGCATGGCTTGAAGTTGTGCCGGGTCGTTTGTCAATGTCACTATGGAATAGCTTATGGCACTGTTTGAAGCTGGTCCCATGACTTCAGCGTACCGGTTTATGCGCTGTTTTATCTCTGAATGGCTGGGGCGGCGTTGGGTCATGGCTTGTGACAATCAATAATCAATGGCGTGTTGAGCGAATTTCATTTCGAGTTGGCGGCAGTCATGTCGTGGCAGGTTTGAAATTCTTGGTCGCAGCTTCATTTTCCTGCATGTCTTTTTCAGGGAAACCGTTTTTCCATTCAGCGCGCCGCTGCCATACTTCGCGCCATGCAGCAGCACCATGAATATGATGCTGTGAGCGGGTGAAGCGTGCAACCACAGACAGGGCAATCAGCCTGGTGAGGGGCCACAAGCGCAGCAGTTGTTTGGTAATGTGGCGGCGCATTGCGGGCACGTGGCGGTCGATCAGCATGGATTTGGCGGCAAGCAACTTGGCAATTTTTTCAGCTCGGGTTCGTTCTGATGCTCCGCCGTAGTGGACTATGGCGGCCTCTGGGGTGATCATGGGGTGAGCGCCCAGCTGGCGCGCTCGCAAACACAGGTCTGCATCTTCGCCGTACATAAAGAATGCCTGATCGAAGCCTCCGAGCCGTTGCCACAACGTCTTTGGGATCATGAGGAAACAGCCCGAGACGATATCAACTTCCCGAACCGCATCGCGCGGCCAGCCGCCGAATTGTTCAGCATTGAATACCGACGAGTTTGGAAAGATACCGGTTAGTCCGGCTGTACGGCAGAATGTGTTCCAAACAGTAATCTGCCGCCAGCACGACGATGGATTGAGCGTACCATTGGCAAATAGGGTGCGGCCTCCCCAAATTCCGGCAGAGATATTTTGTTTGGCGAAGGATAGAAGGCGGTCTATGGCGTGGTTTTTTACGACCGTGTCGGGGTTCAAGAGTAGCAGCATGTCGGCGCGGGCATATTGTGCTGCGAGGTTGTTGGCGCGAGCAAAACCAAGATTATCGTTGCGCGCAATCAGCTGCACCTTGGCAGGGTGCGCGGCAATGGCTTCGGCTGACCCGTCAGAAGATGCATTATCGACGACGATGATTTCAAAGGGCACTTTGGTTTCGCAAACGACCGATTGAATTGCCGCCAGAGTCATTTCACGGGTGTTGTAAGATACCACCAGGATTGAGACTTCTGGGTGTGGGGTGGCGCTCATTTCGGCTCGCAGGGCTCTTGTTTCATCGATCCATAAATTTGATTTAGCTCGTTGTTTTGAGCGTTTTTTCACGCTGAAACGCTATCAAGGCCGGGCTAATCTGGCGTTAAGGCTGCGGGGGCAATGATCTATTTCATGGTTCTGCGGCCGCGCTGGCCGTAGTTCCTGGCTCTGACTCAGTATGGAGCAGGTTCTGGAATGGGCCTTCAGGCCGCCTTCGGCCGGTGTGTCCTGGATGTTGAAGGCTTATGTGCAACCTCATGCTGGCCAAGCTGCAGCAGGTGTTCAGCCAACAAATCGGCTTTCTGGTCCCAGCTTTCTGATGCAACCCGCTGGCGGGCGATTGACGGGTCGTAGGGTGTGTCAAGGGCGTGGCGGATGGCGGCGGCGAATGCTTCGGCGCCGTTGGCGATAGTGACAAGGTCGCGCCAGCCTTCGAGTGCATCGAAATCCGTTGTGATGACGGGGCGGCCAACAGCGAGATATTCCTTGAGCTTGATTGGGTTGCAGGCCTTGATCCATTCGCTCTGGTTCCAAGGCATGATGAGGCAATCGCAAGCCGCCATGTAATCGGCAACCTCATCGTAAGGCTTCCGGCCAAGAAAATGCACGTTGGGAAGTGTGCACCAGTCATCGTCCAGCGATGAGCCGCCAACCATGACGAATTGGATGTCCGGCATTTGTTTGGCGACCGAATTGAACATGGATGGATCGAAGGTGTGAGCATCCAGTCCGCCAATGAAGCCGACGCGAGGGGTGGTGAGGCTGGCAACGTCAGGGGGGCTTATTGCTGAGTCTTTGCCGGCCGAGACGAAGCGTTCCACATCGACGCCGTGTGTAACCAGCAGTTGCCGGGCGACCTCGTCTTGTTCTTCGGCCATAAGATGGGGTGCGGCGTAGATCACAAGATCCGCGGTGGATTTCAGATGAGCGATTTGTTCTTCGACGACGGAGGGATCTGCTTCAGGGAAGGCTTCGAAACGGTCTGTGCGTTGCATGACAGTGAATCGCGCACCGAGCTTGCCGGTGAGTGCGGCCCCGGCAGGACAATGCACCCACAGAAGCGGGCGACGAATGCCGGCACGTCTGGCGGCCCCACGGATCTGGGGCATTAGTGCCCAGTTGGATAACTGCTGTCCGGTCGCTCCGGGTATAGCGAAAGGGGAGAACACCCAGAATTGGTTCTCGACATTCACGAGCCCTCGCGACAGGCTCTTCATTTTGCGGGCGATGCGCTTAATGAACAGCTTGTTGTCTGAAAGCGTTGGAACGCGCACGCCGAGTGAATTGACAAACAATACAGGCCAACGTTTTGCTAGGCGCCGCATGATCTGGAAATCAAAGTGTCCGCGATTGTGGTACCACCAGTCCTCCCCGCCGATGCAGATTATGCCATCAAAGGGTGGTTCATCCTTGTTGGATGTCTGCGGGGCGTTTGCATGTATCCGCGAAGGTGCTTGCGCTTGTCGTTCCTGCCTCTGGTCGTCCATGCTTTGCAGCCCTTATTGCAGTCGGGAATAGCAGTCTGATTGATTTTGTCTTGGACCGCTTAACGTTGTGTTGCACAAGTTGTTCAGTTTGCAGTGCTGTAGGGCCGCCCGTGCAGGGCGGCATTCGCCTGCACCAACCCGGGATGGCCATAGGGGCGACCGTAGATGGGTTCGGGCCAGTTGAGCGGCTTAGGTCCGGGCTTTGTGCGATCGGTGTTGCGTGCAGGGGCGTTCCTTTCAGCTTTTGAGAAGCTTGCGAGTGTGGTGCGCATCGGGTCGCCTATCCAGGCGCCAAGTCCGATGAAGAAGAAGAGAAAGCTGTGAAGCACATTCCAGTAATGGACGGTCGCCCCAACCAGGCAAAGAGCGATGAGTGACATCATCCACCCCATTGCGATGCGCGGGACCGTGGGGTCTGCGTGCCGCATGCGATGCTTCACAACCTGTTGGGCGAGTAAAACAATTGCGAGCACCAGAAGCAGGAAAGAAGGGATGCCCTGGCGCATTGCGGTTACCAGCCAGAAGGCATCGATCGTTTCGGAGATCATCCACCAAGGGCGTGCCCAATTGGCAAGACCGATTCCGACCCAAGGGTTCGCCCACACGTTATCAAGGCCATAGTCCCAAATCAGCAGGCGATAAAACCCGGTCCAGGGGTCAAGTGTCATACCGGTTGCGATGATGGCAACGGGAGACCGGCTAGAGATGAGCGACATGGCGACGTAGAGACCGGCAATGGCCACGAGCGTGAGTGTTATGCGGTTTCGTATCGTCCGAGTAACACGGTCCCAGGCCAGCATTCCTCCTTGCAAGCCGAGGCACAGAATTGGCGCTGAGGAAAGCCCGAGGAAGGTTGCGCCGGCCATTATGACAGCGTTTATGCGGCGCTTGACCGTGCGACGCTCGACAAACCAGAACATTGCCAGAAGTGCTGCACAAAAGGTGCCGTAGTGAATGGGGTGGTCGAACGTGCCATATGCACGGGTCAGACCAAGCCGCGTTTGCACTCCAACTGGGTGATAATAGCCTGTCAGCTTATACAGGAGATCGTGGGTGAAGAGGTGACCGAAGAGTG
The DNA here is from genome assembly GCA_047972825.1 of Hyphomicrobiaceae bacterium. GTDB lineage: Bacteria > Pseudomonadota > Alphaproteobacteria > Rhizobiales > Hyphomicrobiaceae > JAEUMD01. The sequence continues at coordinate 8,633 of JBKEAX010000119.1, forward strand.
TTTCGGGCAAGGCGAAGAGCGCTGCAACTATGATGGCAACCATAAACGCACGCATCGTTGCACGCAGTTGCTCTGTTGTGCGCACGAATGCGCGCGCAATGCAGTAGCCTCCAACTGCTTCAAGCGCCAATGACCCGCCGTAGATAAATCCTGCCTGCCCTGCGTGATAGGCATATGCGGCGATTACCGACAAGCCGTAAAGGATGAAGAGTACGTCGAAAGAGCGAATGCGTATTTCTTTCGATAGCACCATCCGCGTCAGCGCAAACGGCAGGAGCAGCAGCAACGCAAAGCGATGGGGCGGCAGTCGCAAGCCAACGATTTCGAGCGAAAACTCCGTTGGGCATAAAAAGCTCAACAGGACGATGACGACTGGAATCGGCACTCTGGCTTTTGGTTGCGGCATGATGGCGTAGCTCCCGACTGTACGCGGCGTACTTTTTGCTCCTGAGCGGCTTGATTGTTTCGTTGGCCGGTGAGAGTAACGTTTGCCGGTGTCCAGGTTCCCTTCCTATTCGGCGCTAGTATGCGTTCCTGCCGGTTACAACGATGATGAGTGTCCGCGCGATGATCTTGAGGTCGAGCCATAGCGACCAGGATTTTACATACGCCATGTCCTTTGCCAGGCGGTTTTCGATCTGTTCGGGTGTGCTGGTTTCGCCGCGAAGCCCATTGACCTGCGCAAGACCTGTGATGCCCGGCTTAACCTGGTGGCGGTTTGCATAGTCTTCCAGCATGGAGCTGAACTGTTCATCATGAATGAGAGCGTGCGGACGCGGACCCACGATCGACATATCGCCTTTGAGTACGTTCCAAAGCTGTGGCAGTTCGTCGACACTTGTACGGCGCAGAATTCGACCAACGCGCGTAACGCGATCATCACCTGGCGTGACCTGGCGAACCTGATCGTCGCCGTCGCTTACCGAGAGTGTTCGTAGTTTCAGCACCTGGATGACCTGGCGGTTGAGACCGCGACGGCGTTGGCGGTAGAATGCCGGGCCTTTCGAGTCGAGCTTAATGGCGATTATTGCAGTGATGAGAATCGGTAGCGTGACGACAAGAGCAAGTGAAGCGATGATGATGTCCTCGGTGCGCTTGATGATTGGCGACCAATCAGCAAGTGGCTTGTCCTTCACGTCAATGAGGCCGACATCGCCGATGTTTGACACACGGTGGGTCGTGTCGGAGGAAATCAGGTCTGATGCAATATGCGTTACAACGTGGATGTTGGATGGTGCCTGCTCAAGTTTCCGGGCGATTTCGCTGATGCGGCTATCGGCGGCTTGTGGCAATGCAATTATAATGTCGTCAATAGCGCCTTTGAACGCCTTGGCGAGAAGGTCTTCGAGTTTGCCGGCGGGCGGAAGGCCGCTGTGGTCTGTCCGCTCATCGCCGAGGCGGTCATCATATACGCCAGAAAATTGTACAGAAGACCCTGATCTGATCAGATAATCGTTGACGCGCTTGGCAACTGCGCCGGCGCCAAATACGGCAACGGTGCGGTCAAAGCGTCCAGCTGCTGACATGCGTGCCAGTACGGCATGAGCAATTCCGCGTGATAAGACAATCAATGTGAAGCTCGTCAACAGCCAGCTGGCAAACCAGATCGTGAAGTGCCATTGGTGCAAGTCCATAGGGATGGTGATGGACGTGACAGCCGCGATCGAGATGGCAGTCCCAGCGAGCAGTTTGGCGGGGTGATGGGGTAGATCTGCAATCTTATCCTTGTCGTACATTCCAGCACTGCGGAACCACAGGTGAGAAATGAAGCCTGCAATCATGCCGACTTGAAGGAGTGTGACCCAGCTTGCGACGAGTTCACCATTACTTGCGTATATTTGTGCGGGTAATTGTGTACCGAGTGTTACGGCAAATATGTCGCCCAACGCGACAATATCCATTGCAACCGCGCGCGAGGTGCGAGACTTGGTGACGTTGGTATCCGGTATCGCCGGCTCTGATTGGGCAGGCTCTTTTACCTGTGCCGCTGGTGCTGGAGTGCTCATGACTCATTCCTTGTTTCCGGCCGTTTTTTCATGCCGGTGTTCCAGACCTTCATGGCCATTCCGAAACAATTATTGCCTCGGTGTTGAGAGACCCATTTTCTTGGCGGGCAACTCATGCTGCCCGTTGCAGTGGGGATAAGCCGCCCCACCCTCTGGGTGCGAGCGTGTTGTCCAGCCCCCCGACCTGGTCTGAAAGGATTTCCTCATCGACCTGGTTGACGACAACGCCTACGAGCTTGCTTTGATTGAAGCCGAGGCTTGACAGTGCGCGACGTGCAAGTTGCTTGGGCGTGCTGCGCCAGGACATCACGAACACGATCTGATCTGCCTGATCGGCAATAATTCGGGCATCGATGACAGGCAGCAGTGGAGGTGCATCAATTACTATGATTTCGAACTGTGATTTCAATCGCTGGAAAGCTTCGGCGGTTGCGCGTGATCCTGCAATTTCTGCGGGAGCGAACGTTGTCGGGGCGCTGCCTATTGCCGGCAGGAAGTGCATGCCGGTTGCGCCATCAAACAGGATCGTCTGCTCCACCGGGACGCCACGGCTGATTGCGTCTGCAAAACCAATGTTCCGAGTCTTTGCCAGCTCGCGCGTCAGATGATAGCGACGCATGTCAGCATCAATCAGAAGAACGCGGGTGCCGGTCATGGCGTAATGCAAGGCGAGATTGGAAGCAACGATACCGCCGCCTTCACCAGGCAGGCTTGTTGCGACTTGAACAATCCGTGGACCATCATGCGCGCGGCGAACATCTACTTCGCGTCTCAAGGCACGGATTGCTTCAGCGAAATCTCCCGATGGTTGCGCGACCATCATGCGCATATCGTGTAGCGCAGTTGCGGATTGCTGGCCATGATCGACGGCTGGCAGGGAGGCAAGATGGGCAAGCTCGAATACCCGTTCCACATCTTCTGGCCGGCCGATACCAAAGGTCATGAATTCTATCAACAGTGCGACTGCGAGCCCAATGACGCCACCGGCCAGAGTTGCTAGCACTACGATTCGGCTGCGCCGAGGGCCTGCGGGTAGGAGCGGAGCATCGGCCTGTTCAACAATGCGGGAGTCGGGCAGTTGCAGCTTCTGGGTGCCGACGGTCTGCTTGTAGCGGGTCAGCAAAGATTCATAGAGCATCTTGCTGGAGTCGGCTTCGCGTACCAATTCATTCAGGCGAACACTGGCGGTCTTGGATACCGTATCGTTCGACTTCAAGGCATTGAGGCTGGCTACGAGATCCCGCTCGCGGCGTTCAGCGACCTGCAACTCGTTTTTCAGGTTGGCCACCAGTTGCCGTACTTCTCTTGCGAGCTGGCTGCGTGCATCCGCAACTTCGGCACGTATCTTTTGCATCTCTGGATGGCGCGGACCGTATCTTGTTGCAAGTTCGGCTTCACGGCCTGTGGCCCGGGCGACCTTCTCTTTAAGCAGGCGCACTGTATCGCTCTGCAGAACATCGGCAATCTCGCCCAAGTCCTGGCCGCTTCCAGACAGGCGATCGGCCATCTCGAACTTGGCACGTGCTTCGGCGGTCGTGTTGCGTGCCATGACGGTTTGTTCCATCTGGCGGGCGAGTTGTTTTTCGCCGAGAATCTGTCCTTCGGAATCGAAAATGTCGTTTGCTGATTTGAACTCGGCAATGCGAAGCTCTGCTTCGGTGAGATTTCTGCGCAGATCGGCGAGCTGTTGCTTGAGGACGTTTGATGCGTGTTCGGCGACTTCCTGCTTTTGTTTCAGTTGCTCGGCCAGATAAACTTCAGCAATCGTGTTTGCGATCTTTGCGGCCTTATGAGCTGACTGGGCGGTAAAACGGATTTCAAGAAGAAGCGTATTACGCACGCGCCAAACACCAAGGCGATCGGAGAATATAGCAGCAAGCACGTCTCGCGTCGGGCGAGACTGGCCGGGCTTTGCAGGCCCAAGGATTCCGGTGATCGGGTCTGTGTTGACACTTTCGACCGTGTCCTGCTGTGGTTCTGATTGCGGCAGTGGATTGTTGGCAAGCAGTCCGGCACGGATGAGAAGCTGCCTCCAAAGCGGAGGCTGGAAGAACTCCGGATCAGCCCTTAAGTTCAAAATGTCGATGACCTTCAGAGTGATCAGTCGCGAGCGGATAATTTCAACCTCGCTCTCCACTGTCGCTGCATCAGGCTGGAGATCTGCCATTATGCCTTGAAGATTTGAGATTGACTTCTGGCGTGGGTCAATTTGCACAAACGCCGATGCGTCGTACCGGTTCGGTAATGACATTGCGTACATAACAGACAATGCCGCAGCGAGCACCGGCATGGCGATGACGATCTTCAATCGCCTGCGCACAGCCGAGAGCAGCCGGTCGACGCTGAACGCGCCGCCTGCTTCGTCCTGGTTATTTTGCTGTGGTTCATTCATGCTGTATCAGAAGCTCATCTTTGCCCCGACGCGGAAGCGGTTCCGGGACATGTCATAGATACTTTCGGTGGAGGAGCGCATCGTGTGCTCGTAGCCCGCAGATAGGAGCCAGTTCTTGTTGAGGTGGTATTGGATTCCAGCGCTGCCGGTGATGGTCGTGTCGCGCCTTGTAATGCCGATATAATCTGCGCTGCTGTATTCGGCGCCGAAGTTCAAGACGACGTTGTGCCAGACCTCGTAATCGAGGCGGGCGGTCAGACGTGTTTCAATCCGGCCTGCATCTTCCATTGCATCAGCGGCGATGATCTTACGGCTGGCGGTGCCTGAAAACGTGATGTACTGGGTAGGGAGCCACTCGACCTGCCCTTCGACGATACCAGTGTTGATGTCTTCGATGTCAGCCTGGTCGTAATCGTTCAGACCGATGCCAGCCAAAACGCGCCACCGCAGTACCGGACTGGTTTGGAAAGCGAGCCCCGCCATGGCTTCGTAGCCTTTGGCGTCCCGGTCGATAAATTCATCGCCGCGATTCAATGATCTCAACGCACGAATCTTGCCGATGAATTCAAACCCGGGCGAAAAGCGGTAGCCAAAACGTAGTGCGGTGGAGAACTGGGAGGTATCGCGGTAGTCCTGATCGAGCATCCCTCCGCCAAATGCGCGCACGTCCGCGTAGTCCCACCGGTCAAAGGTGGCCATCAGTGTGCCGTAAAGACGCCCAACGTCGCGCGTGATGCCAGCGGCAGCGTGGTTATGAAAGATCCGGACGGGTTCGGCTGCCGTCAATGGCGTTGAGATCGAACCCCGCTCTTCATGATTAATCTCGCTCAAGATATTTGCTGAGAGCGTGTGGGCATGATCAAAGTGCAGGGCGCCGTCAGCCCTGGCATGAATGTTGGCGTAATCCTGGCTGGTGTTCTCAAGGTAGCTGACGATTTTGCCGCCGAGCGACAGGTCAAATATATGGCGTGGCAACTGCGACTTGAAGTTCAGCTGTGGTGTCAATTCGCTGCGGAAATCGGACTCCTTGCCGGTGTTCGAACCGAAAACATTGTCGTCATAAATGATCGTTGTCCCGATTGAGGGGAAGATCTCGTAGTTGCCGGCGCGGAGCCCCTCTGGCGCGGCAAAGCCGCGGTCGCGATCAGAAACCCGCTGTGCCCCATAGAGTTTCGATGAATCATAATCACTCAAACGCTCACGGCTAGCGATGGTTTCGGTATTGAGGCCATCCGTGCCGTCGATGTCGAGCGCCACCGCGGAGTTGGTGGAAACGAGATAGAAGGCAAAAATGGTGGCGACACCGATAAAGGCGCCACGGTAGCACCTGGGTGCTGCAACCATTCTGTTAAACGCCTTCTGCATTGATCGGTTCTTTTGTTGACGAATAGGTGTCTAAATTCTGTGTTTTGTGGGTATTAGAAAAAGCGCTCAGGCACGCGAATGTTGTCTCCCGGGAGAACTGTGAAACCACTCGTCGTGGAGGTGCGAAATTCGCCTTTTCCTTCGCGGAATACATCAACGTAGGATTGGTCCGCGCGGTAGGTGTAGCCGCCAGCCAGTGCAATGGCATCCCGGAGACGTAAGCCAGATTTGTAGGAGAATTCGCCACCGCTCTTGACTTCGCCCTGGACGTAGATCGGGCGGTAGTTCAGGACATCGACGTTGATACGTGGATTTTTTAAATAGCCATTGGCCAGGCGGTGCGTGACGTCGCGCCGAAATTCAGCGATGGGCCGGCCGGCAGCGGGTACTTCGCCGATCAATGGAACGGAAACGCGGCCGAAGGCGTTCACCTCAAACTCGCCAGAGAGGTTTTCTTCGCCAAATACTGTGATTTTCAGCTTGTCACCCATGCCAAGGCGGTAAGTGCGCTGAGAGGCGTCCTGGTCTTCCGCAGCGTAACTCGGAGGAGATAGCCCTGGTGAGTTGGCGCATGACACCAAGGCCAGCGGACATGTGACAATGGCGGCGCTCAAGCCGATTGCTTTTGAAAATGACTGTCGCACCATGGCGTCCTACGCAACTCAATACACTTGGAGCGTTCGTTGTGCTCCGGAACTGCCATTAAACAAGCAACAGCCTAAATTTCTCTTTAATAGCAAAAGGTCTGTTTTATTTATTTATTGTTCAGTCACCTTAATCAAAAGTTTCGTGTTTTTGTTTTGTTTTTCGACGCAGATGCTTTTCTATTGTTTTATGGGAAAATTAGACGGCTCGTTAAATTTGGTGCCCTAGTTTGCCTTTGAAGAATCCGTAAAATCGTAGGGCAAACCTAAAATGACGACCAAAAGCCTTTCGGTACCCAACTTTTCTGCGAGCTACGAATCCAAGGCGTCGAGTTATTTTGACCAGGCGCGCGTCGATTTTGTGCATCGCCTGCCGATGGATCCGACAGCCGCCGTGCTGGAGATTGGATGTGGAACGGGAGCCACCGGAGCCTTGGCATTGAGCCGGGGGCGGGCAAAGACATATGTGGGGGTCGAGCTATTTGAAGGTGCGGCCTCCAGCGCCCGCAATGTGCTGAGCGATGTGATCGTTGGAGACGTGGAAACACTGGAGTTTGACTGGCAACCCGCCGTGTTTGATGCCCTGATCCTGTCCGAAGTGCTTGAACACCTGCGGGAGCCATGGGCTGTCCTGGACAAGTTATCGCGCTTTATTCGTCCGGGAGGATTAGTTCTGGCGAGTTCACCGAATGTGTCGCATTGGCGCGTGATCCGCGAACTTGCGCTGGGACGTTTCCCGCTTGCTGACAAGGGTGTTTTTGATCGCACGCATATGCGCTGGTTCACGCCGGACAGTTTCGCCGACATGTTCCATCAGGCTGGCTTCACGGTGGACCGGATGCGGCCTGTCACGCCGTTCTCCCCGCGAACGCGGCTTATTTCACAGGTCACCGGCGGGCGTTTTGACCACTTGTTTATGGCGCAGATTTCGATCGAGGCGCATCGGCGCTGAGCCAAACGGGGATATAGAGCCGCTCACTTACCCTTTTGATAGAGGCTCAAGCGGCGTGTGCCGCTGTGCCCGCTTGCACGGCAATTGGCCGATATTTTTCTTCAGGGTTGACTTTCTTGACGTAATTGCTTGTCAGGGGCGGGCGGTTGCGGCAAAAGCGGAGACGAGAAACACAACAAAAGTCGAAGTCTCGGAGGACACTAGAAAATGCAGAAGAAGCGTCTGTTGATCACGCGCCGCTTGCCGGCAGAAGCAGAGGCCCGTGCGAACCGTGACTATGAGGTCGTGCAGAATGAAGACGACCATCAGATGACGACGGACGAGATCATGGACAA
>JBKEAX010000128.1:0-3223 GCA_047972825.1 Hyphomicrobiaceae bacterium
TTGAAGCGACGCACCACCATGTCGCGTTTCAGCCGCGACAGGAAATCGATGATAAGCTTGCCGTCGAGGTGGTCCATTTCATGCTGGATTGCCGTAGCCAACAGCCCATCTGCTTCGACCTGCTGCTGCTGGCCCTCACGGTCAACGTAGCGCACTGTCACGGTTTTGGGCCGTTCGATATCCACCAGCACATCCGGCAACGACAGGCACCCCTCTTCATAAACACGGGTCTCGTCACCGAGTTTAAGGATTTCAGGGTTAATCATGGCAATTGGCGCGCGTTCCTCATCGGAGCCTGCCACATCAACCACCAGAAGCCGCTTGGGCACCGCCACCTGCACCGCCGCCAGCCCAATGCCTGGCGCGTCGTACATCGTCTCCAGCATATCGTCGATCAGCTTGCGCAGTTCGTCATCCACCTGCTCGATGGCTGACGATTGGCTCCGCAACAACGGATCGGGGAGCGTTATGATTGGTAGCTTGGCCATGGGTGTCACATAATCGGTGCGTGTTCACGGGTCAATCGTGGCGCACCGACGCGGCCTGTTCAGCGGGATGGCAGCCCAGTCACGCAGCGATGCCGTGCTGGCCTTCCACGACCTTTGCCGGCAGCCCCAGAAGCCGCATCCATTTTGCCAGCACCTGCCTCTCATCGAAATGCCGTTCAGCCTTCGCCCGGCTGGCGCGCGCCATTGACGCCATCAAATCAGGCCGCACAAGGAGCCGGGTCATTGCATCGGCCAGGGCATCAATGCTTTGCGGCGGGACAAGCATTCCGTTGACACAATCATCTGCCGTCTCCCGGCAGCCCGCAACCGCTGTCGTGATGACTGGCCGGCCGACCGCCAGGGCTTCCTGGACCGCCCGGGGCATACCTTCGCGATGGGAGGGGTAAACGAACGCGTGGCATCGCGCCAGCGACGGACGGACGTCGGTCAACGGTCCCAGGAAGGTAACGGCATCGGAATAGGAGCGAAGGCGTTCCGCACCGATTGCCGATACGCCTTCACCGGCCGGCCCCGCATGCAGGAATTCCGCACGCGGCGCTCGCGACTTCACGCGCCGCGCCGCCTCGCAATATTCCAGAACGCCGCGCGCTTCGTCCAATGCCGAGACCATCAGGAAAACTGGGCCGTCTACCAGAGGCGGCAGTGGTGAAGCTGCAAAGGCATCAAGATCGACACCGGCGCCAGGAATGACGGGCGTGTCGAGGCCGGGAGGCAAGCCGACATCGCGCTCTACTTCCCTCAGGTCGTCACGGTTGTGGAAGACTGCCACAGTGGATGCCTTGAGTGCGCGCGACAGCAAACGAGGGGAAGCTCTGAGCGGATCCTTGTCTGCCTCCATTCCGACACCGCCGCGGGCAACAAAGCCATTGAAAAGGGCGACGCGCTTTTTTACCCGCGCACGCCGGGCCGCCAGCACGGCAAGGGCCATGACACGCTCTGACATGGCAATGACGGTGTCGGGTGACCAATTCCGGAATACCTCGGCCAATTCCCGCTTCATTGTCCAGTCAGCCAGAAGCGCTGGCCCTTTGGGTTCGAGGTTGAAGGTCGCATGCTCTGCCCCGAGAACCAGCAGTTGCGATTTCTGTTCGCTTGAAAACTCTGGCGCGATGCACATCACTTCAACGCCGCGTACAATCAACTCCCGCAGCAACCTGTTTCTTGCGCCCAGCAGCGTGCGCGGTGTGCCGGCCACCAATGCAACACGGCGTGGCGGCAGATCACCCGCCGACGATGTGGCACGGCTTGCCATCCTGTTCAGGCTCCTTGGTTGCGATCGTTGCCGCTGATTCATTCGCCGATTCGGCTGATAATCCGCGAGGCTGCTTTATGAACCTGTGCATAAACAGGGCAGGACGGCGCAAATCCGGGAGACCGTGTCATTTCGCTGCAAGCCGATCCATCAAACGGTAGCACAGCACCACGCCCAGTGAGCCAAACAGGATGCCGCCGACCATGTTGCCGACCAAAACGCCATCCGCGCCGCCATACTTTGCACCCAGCATAACAAACGGGATTGTTCCCATGGTTGCTCGACCCCAATTCAGCATCGTCGAAATGTGAGCACGCCTCAACGTGTTGAACACCGCATTGGAGACGAACAACGCACCGAGGAATGCGAACAAGGGAGCCAACCAATGGCAGAACAATAGGATCAGCCGTTCTGCATCGCCTGTTGCCAGGAATAGCTCAGCGAGCATTTGCGACAGCAGGGCGAGCGCAGCCCAGGCAATGACGGTGAACCCTGTTGTGACCCGAAGCGATAACGTATAGGCCTGCTGCATGCGCGCATACTGTCCAGCGCCGTAGTTCTGGCCAACAATCGGCCCTATGGAACCTGACAGCGCAAAGATCGCACCGAAGGCCACCGGCAGGATGCGGCCGAGAATGGCCCATCCCGCCACCGCGCTGTCACCAAAGTCGGCCATCGTTCGGGTTACGAAAGCGTTGGCAAAGGGTGTCGCGACATTTGTCATAACAGCCGGTACGGCGACCGACGCTAATGGCAATGCATCCGCCATGAAAGGCGCCAGCCTGAACCGCGCAACGAGCTGGTGCACAACAACGACACCATAAAATCCAACTCCTACAACAACGAAGCGCGAGAGGGTGGAAGCAATTGCAGCTCCTTCAATGCCGAGTCCGAAACCAAAAATAAAAATGGGATCGAGCGCGGTGTTGACGATCGCCCCTGACAATGTGACGTACATGGCGCGGCGCGGATCACCAAGCGAGCGCAGCACCGCCGCGGAAGTCATTCCCAAAGAAAGAAATGGAAGCGCCGGAACTGTGATCGTCAGGTAGGACGCACCGAGCGCATGTGTGCGGCCTGTCGCACCCAGCATTGCCAGTAACGGATCAATCGTCAGCCACACCACGGCAGCCAGTATGGATGAGACGATGAATGTCCAGACATGCGCGTTTACAGACAGTCGCCTGGCGCGCGATCGTTGCCCTGCGCCCAGGGCCGGAGACACCAGCGATGTTGTGGCGATAGCAAGCCCAATACCGATGGCAATCGTCAAGAACTGAATCGAACTGGCATAACCGACAGCAGCGACAACAGACTCATCTCCAAGTCGCCCGAGAAAGAAAATATTGGCAAGATCGCCAAGGAATATCGCCATCAGGCCGACCGCGCCTGTGCCGGTCATGACCAGGATGTGCTTGAGTAGCGGCCCCTCGACAAAGACCGGCTTTTGCTGTGCCTGTCG
>JBKEAX010000201.1:0-1831 GCA_047972825.1 Hyphomicrobiaceae bacterium
GCCGCACGTGTGCGCCTTGTTTCACCTGAAGTGGACCGCGCCTCGCGCCTCGGCACAGCGAAGATCTTCATTGGAGACCGGACCGACGTCAGGATAGGCGCCTTTGCACGTGCCGGCGTTATTACAGGCCAGAGCAGGGATATCGCAATCCCCGCATCATCGGTGCTTTACAAGGCGAACACGGCACAGGTTCTTGTTGTTCGTGGTGGCCGCGTCGAGGGACGTACGGTCACGACCGGTTTGCGCAGCGGAGAATATATCGAGATCCTCAGCGGACTAACAGACGGCGAGCTGGTCGTGGCCAAGGCTGGAACATTCCTGCGTGACGGGGATCGGGTGCGCGCTGTGCTGCCAGACACCAAGGTCAGCGAGGCACAGTGATGAACCTCAATATCTCCGCCTGGTCCATAAGGCGTCCAGTGCCTGCGCTGGTGCTGTTCATGGTGCTCATGACCGTCGGCGTCATGAGCTTCAAGGCGCTGCCAATCACGCGGTTTCCCAATATTGATGTTCCAATCATACAGGCGCAGATTACGCAGGCTGGTGCCGCGCCCTCTGAACTCGAAACGCAGGTTACCAAGCTCGTCGAGGATGGCATTGCCGGCATAACCGGCGTCAAGCACATCTCATCAACGATCACCGAAGGCGTCTCCCAGACCATGGTCGAGTTCCGCCTTGAGGTCGATGTCGATCGCGCTCTGACAGACGTGAAGGACGCAATCTCCCGGGTGCGCGCTGACCTGCCACGCACGATTGACGAGCCAATCATTCAGCGCATCGAGATCGAAGGCCTGCCGATCGTGTCTTATGGTGCCTTCTCCCCCGGCAAGACACCTGAAGAGCTTTCCTGGTTCGTGGATGACGTCGTCAAACGCAGGCTTCAGGGCGTGAAGGGCGTTTCCGCCATAGACCGTGTCGGCGGTGTCACCCGTGAAATCCACGTCTCGCTCGATCCCGATCGCCTGCTTGCCTATGGCATCACCGCCGGAGACGTCAATCACCAGCTGCGCGCCACCAACGTCGACCTGGCCGGTGGGCGCGGCGAAATCGGCGGTCGCGAACAAGCCATTCGCACGCTGGCGGGGAAAGAAACCGTTGAAGGGCTGGCCGCAACCAAGGTTTCGCTACCTGGCAATCGCGATGTCCGCCTCGACCAGCTTGGCACCGTAACTGATACATTCGAGGAGCCGCGCACATTTGCTCTTGTAGACGGGCGGCCTGCTGTGGCTTTCCAGATCAGCCGTTCCAAAGGGTCCAGCGATACTGTCGTCGAACGAGAAGTTGCCGCCGAGGTTGCGCGCATCCAGGCAGACCACCCCGATGTCGAACTGCGCGAGATCGACAATACCGTCAACTACACGATGCGCGCATATCACTCGACCATGAAGATGCTGATGGAAGGCGCCGCCCTGGCCATCGCGGTCGTGTTCATATTCCTGCGCGACTGGCGGGCCACCGTCATTGCCGCCATAGCCCTGCCGTTGTCGATCATTCCTGCCTATTGGGCGATGGACGTGCTCGGCTTCTCCTTGAACCTCGTCTCCCTGCTCGCCATCACCATCGTCATCGGCATCCTTGTTGATGACGCCATCGTCGAGATCGAAAACATTGTCCGCCATATGCGCATGGGCAAAAGCGCCTATCGCTCCGCTCTGGAAGCCGCAGACGAGATCGGCCTTGCCGTTATCGCCATCACCACCACGATTATCGCCGTATTCGTACCCGTCAGCTTCATGGGAGGGATTGCCGGGCAGTATTTCAAGCAATTTGGACTTGTGGTCGCCTTTGCCGTTTTCTTCTCGCTATTGGTGGCACGATTGATAACGCCACT
>JBKEAX010000213.1:0-10449 GCA_047972825.1 Hyphomicrobiaceae bacterium
TTCTTGCCTGCACGTGACAGCCGGGATGCGGCGACGCCGGCACCATAGCCAGAGCCGACGACAATGACGTCGTAGTGGGGCTTCAAAGCGTCGTGTGAGCTTGCAAGTCGGGCCATGATGAGTACCTCCACGCTCCGAGGTACTTATCCGTCACCGCAGGATCAAGGGCTGTGGTCAATTGTGCTCAACTATAGATCGGATGGTGTGGCAGTGGTGCGCAGCAGGTGGGCTGCGGGGTGGAGAGGGTTATCTGAAAAGTACCAGGCTCAGTGCAAGTGCTGCCATGCCGGTTACCATGCCGTATACGGTTTCATGGCCTTGAGAGTAGCGTTTGGCTTCGGGCATTAGCTCGTCGAGTGCGAGGAAGACCATTACGCCGGCAATAACGCCGAATACGGCCCCGAACACGGCCTGGGTGAGGAATGGCGCGAGAAGAAGGTAGCCAATGAGTGCACCGGCGGGTTCTGCCATTGCGGAGATTGCAGTCGCTGCGACCGCCTTGGCGCGGCTGCCGGTGGCGTAATAAACGGGAATGGCAATGGAAACGCCTTCAGGGATGTTGTGAATGGCGATTGCCATGGCGAGTGGCATGCCAACGACTGGGTTGTCGAGAGTTGCGAAGAACGTCGCAAGGCCTTCAGGAAAATTGTGTGCAGTGATCGCCATGGCGGCCAGCAGGCCAACGCGGGCAACGTTTGGTGTGTCGATGCCGCCATGGTGATGGCCGTGCTCGTGCAGGACCTCGCGTTCGTCCATGCCTTCGTGCGGGTTGGGTATGACGCGGTCAATGGCGGCGAGCAATAATATGCCAGCAAAGAAGGCGATGGTGGCGTAGGCGTAGCCTGTCTTGTCGCCGTAGCTCGCAGTGAAGGCAATGACGGATTTGTTGAAGATCTCCACGAGAGAGACATAAACCATGGCGCCGCCTGCGAAGGCCAAGCCGAAAGCCAATAAGCGCGGATTGGCGTTGTTGGCGCGAAGCACGAATACCGAACCCAGAATGGTCGCAGCCGCTGCTGCCGTGCAAACGCCAAACGCAATGAGGACGGGCTGGGAAAAGAAATCTGGTGGTGCATACATTCGAGATGGAATCCGGTTGGGCCAGTTGCCTTGGCCTCGGGCTGCGCGGCGAAAATGAAGCTCGGCGTATCTCGATCCAGACAGAATGCGCCTGAGTCTAATGGTGAAGCCGGTTTGATGGCAAGCGCGTGTAATTTTGCCGCATTCATAGTATTTGTGGCGCTTCCCGTTGGGTGCCATGTGTCCGGGCTCGCTGAGACCCGGCTGGCGCGCGCCGCCATGCGGTGAGCGTGTTCCGTGCCCTGTGGGTTTGAGGCTGTAGCTCAGCGGTAGAGCACCCGGCGTCTGGCCGGGAGGTCAGGGGTTCGATTCCCTTTAGCTTCTCCAGCAACTAGCTCAGTGGGTAGAGCGAAGGACTGTTAATCCTTAGGTTGCGGGTTCAAACCCCGCGTTGCCACCGTGCTTTCCAAGCACCTTTGTCGAAAGACACCACTTGAGGGAAGCCGGTTGCTGACCTGCTGCGCTGTTGAATCCAGAGGCTTCGGCTGAAGGTGAAAGCAGCAAGGCAAGCGCAGGAGCACCCTGCGCCCGCGCGGATACCGGTGCCGTGCAAAGCCGGAGCCTTTGGCCCCGGTACGTTTCGCCTTCGGGCGGTCGTGCCGCAGCCTTGGGTGAAAGGTGGAGCGCGGGGCCTCAAGCGTGGGCCCGTGTTGTCCCGTGTGGTTGGCGGCCGGTGACCCGTTGCCGGTTGTTATCGTATCCCTCTCAGGAGGGGTGCAGTTGTTTGCAGGCGATAAAAAGGAGCGCAGACCATGCGCCACTATGGATTGTATTTCGATGTCATCGTGAAAGATGATGAGCGTGGCTTTCTTTATCAAGATGGCCGTTTTGTTCGCCTGCTGGAGCCGGGCCGGTTTCGTGCGTTCGATCCCTCGGCGAAGATGAGCGCTGACGTGATGAAGGTCGTGCGTTCGGAAATTCCGGCGGAGCGCGCCCTCCTGATGGAAAAAACGCAGCCGCGGCTTGCGGAAACCCATTTCGTGATCGTGCAGGCTGGGGCGAACGAGGTTGCCATTGTGTCGTTTGATGGTGAGCCCAAGCACCTCGTTCTGCCCAATACGACGCGCGCGTTCTGGAAGACGCTGACACAGGTTGATGTCGAGTTGATAGACACGTCTGTCGATATGCGAATTTCAAAGCGGCATCTGGACCGGCTTGATCTGAATCGGGTGCCGGTGGCTGTCAACTCGATCATCGAGGCGCACGAGGCGGGTTTGTTGATGGTCGATGGCAAACTCGAAGGGCGGCTGCCGCCTGGCCGTCATGCCTTCTGGCAAGTGGGGCGGACGATCAAGGTGGTGAAGGTTGATCTGCGCCCGCAGCCGTTGGAGATCACTGCGCAAGAGATCCTGACCAAGGATCGTGTCGGCGTGCGTGTGACGTTGACAGCGTTCTACCAGATTGCCGACCCGGAAAAGGCGGCGATGGCATCGGGTGACGTGCCCGGCACGCTTTACCGGCTTGTGCAGTTTGCGATCCGTGAGGCAGTGGCAACACGCACACTCGATGACATCCTGGCAGCGCGTGACACCATTGACGAGGAAGTGCGCGCGTTCGTCAAGGAGCGTGCGGCTGAACTTGGTGCGCAAGTGAAAGAGATTGGCGTCAAGGACGTGATCCTGCCGGGAGATGTGCGTGAACTCCTCAACAAGGTTGTGGAGGCGGAGCGCGTGGCCAAGGCCAACCTGATCCGGCGCCAGGAGGAGACGGCGGCAACGCGTTCGCTGCTCAACACATCGCGGTTGATGGAGGATAATCCGCTGTTGATGCGGCTCAAGGAACTCGAAGCGCTGGAGAAGCTCGTCGAGAAGGTGGGGCGCATTGATCTGCACACCGGGCAGGGGGCTGGTGGCCTCGATGCCCTTTTGCAGAACCTCTATTCGCTGGGCGACGCCAAGTCGCGCACGAAGTCTGATTGATGTGAGGTAGGGTTGCGCGTCGCGTTGGATATGGCGTGGCGCGCGGCCCTACTGCCACTTCAACGGACACTGGCATGGATATCCATCTTACTGATTTCGAAATCTCTTTGTTCGATTCCATCGTGTTTCCACCCGATGATGCGGGGCTGGACGAAGCGGGCGCAGCCAACAACGTTGAGCTGGCGCGCATACTTGCTGTGTCGTTGATGGAGCGAAATGCAGTGCCTGAGCACCGGCGTAAGTTTTTCGATGAGCCGGAACATAACATGGGGCAATCGCAGTCAGTGCGCGCGGTGCTGCAAGAGAGCGGTGGCGCAGGCGACCTGCTCTACGAACAGACCGAGTTCTTGAAATATCTGCGCTACTTCATTTGCGGACCGGAACTTCCCGAAAAGGTGGAGCGTGCGTTTCGCCGTGAGATCGAGGAGCGGGGAGGCAGCGGTTATCGTCGGCTGGTTCTCAAGATCAAGGAGATGACGCGCAGTCTCAACGCTACTGGCGAGCAGCGAGAAAAGTTCTACCAGCAGGCGCTGGAGTTTGGTCTTGATGCGGAGGCCGCGCGTGAGATTACCAGTGCAGTAGTTGTTGCAGAATGAGGGCTGCCGGCGCTGGCGTGAGGATGAACTTCTACCAACGCCATACTATCGATCCGCCGGTGAGGCCTGCGCCTGCGGCAGTGAATAGAACGATGTCGCCACGGCAGTATTTGCGTTCAGCGGCGAGTAGAGACATCGTGAAAGGTATCGTTGCAGCGGAACTGTTGCCGTATTCTTCCACCGATACCAACGTTCTGTCAGCAGGAATGGCCAGTTTGTGGCGGGTGGCTTCGATGATGCGTGTGTTGGCTTGATGCGGCAGCCAATGCGCGATGTTTCCGGCGTCGCATTGGGCGGTGGCCATCGCCCTGCGTGCTGTGCCTGCCATCATCTCCACGGCTTTGACAAATACGGCCTTGCCATCGGTGATTTCCATCAGCACGTCGGTTGGTCCCAGTTCCGGGTGAAATGGTTTGCGGCTTCCGCCAGCTGGAATCTTTATCAGGTCATAACCGCTTCCATCGGCTGCCAGTTCGCAGCCAATGAGGCCCGCGCCCGGACGCTCTGTTGGGCTTACAACTGCGGCCCCTGCGGCGTCGGCAAAGAGTATTGCGCTTGCGCGTTCAGCCGGGTTGATGCGGCGGGAGAGGATGTTTGCGGCTATGACCAGGACGCTCTTTTGTTGTACGCGCGCGAAGCCATCAGCAAAGGTTAGGGCATACAGAAACCCTGCACACGCACCTGCCATATCGATGGCGCCGGATCGCTGAAGGCCAAGGCGGTGTGCGACGAGCGGTGCGGATGGCGGCAGCAAGTGGTCAGGGGTTGAGGTCGCGAGGATGGTAAGCGCGATTTCGGTTCGATTGATGCGGGCGTTAGCGAGCGCCATTTCGCCCGCTTTCACGGCCATGTCGGATAGTGCTTCATCACTGGCTGCAAAGCGGCGTTGTTCAATTCCCGTGCGCCGTTTGATCCAGCCCTCTTCAAGGCCAAGGTCGGTTTCAATTTCGTGACTGGTGACGATCCGGGTGGGCGCATAGTGGCCCAGGCCGATGATTTCAGTTCCGCTTCTGGTGTGCTTTGTGCTCACTGGCTGGTCTCCATGCGCACGAGTTGTTCGCCAGATTGAACCGCGGAATAGACGTGGTCGAGGTCGTCGGAGCTGATGCAATAAGGTGGCATGATATAGACCGTATTGCCGAGGGGGCGTAGCAGGACACCTTGGGCCAGGAAGTGACGTTGCAGTGTGGGGCCAACTGCGGCCATGTATCCGCCATCTGTGACCGCGATGTCGAGAGCCGCGATGGTGCCGATCTGGCGGATGTTTGTAAAACGGTTGTCGGTACCCATGGAGGCCAAACGGCGGTGTTGTTTCTCAGTCAGGTTGGCAATGCGCTGCAGGACCGGCTCTTTGCGCCAGATTTTCGTATTGGCCAATGCTGCGGCACAGGCGACCGGGTTGGCGGTGAACGAGGAGGAGTGAAAAAAGGTCTTGGTGCGATCTTGCGAATAATGGGAGGCGAATATTTCTTCTGTTGCGAGTGTGGCGGCCAACGGTATGGCGCCTCCGGTAAGGCCTTTTGCCGTGCAGAGGATGTCAGGAGAAACGCCGGCTTGTTCGCAGGCGAATAGCGTTCCTGTGCGTCCCCATCCAGTCATGACTTCGTCGGCAATGAATAGCGCGCTGTAATGCTTCACGATGCGAGCCATCTCGTGAAGGATTTGTGGTGCGTAGATGAGCATGCCACCAGCACCGAGGATTAATGGTTCTACGATAAGTGCTGCAACGTCGCCATGGCGGCAAGCGGTATCGATGGCGTCGAAGGTGTCCTGCTCGTTGCCCGTTGAAGGGAACGGTATGCGTGTGACGTCATAAAGCAGCGGTGCGTAGGCATCGTTGAACACACCGCGGGCGCCGGTCGACATCGTGCCAATAGTGTCGCCGTGATAGGCGTGTTCCAGAGCCAGGATTCGCGTACGTTTTTTGCCGCGGTTGTGGAAGTGGCCGAGGGCCATCTTCAAGGCGACTTCGACCGACGTCGAGCCGCTGTCGGAATAGAATACGTGTGTCAGGCCAGCCGGTGCGAGGCTAATCAACTCGCGTGCGAGCTGTTCGGCGGGTTCGTGGGTGAAGCCCGCAAATATGACCTGATCGAGCTGTTCAGCCTGGGTCTTCATTGCCGCCATGATTTCGGGGTGGCAATGACCATGTGTAATAACCCACCACGATGAAATGGCATCAATGATGACGTCATCGTCGGATGTCCAAAGCCGTGCGCCGTCAGCGCGGCTGACCTGGATGGGCGGCGGTGCAACGGCATGCTGCGTGAATGGATGCCAGACTGGTGATGTGCTGTGGCGGCTCATGGTGTTTTTACAAGCATTGCCGTAGTGGCGTGACGTTGATGTGCTGGCGGGCTGCGGTTGCAAGCGTTTGCGCATCTAGCGGTGACAGGTGCGGCAGGCACCCCAGAATTGTGGAGCCGGAGAATTTGGCGATGGTGTGCTGGGTATCAGCGTTTTCAGGTCCTGTAAAAATTATTCCGGCAATGTGTATGTCGCGCTGCCGCAAGGCTTCCACGGAAAGGAGCGTGTGGTTAATGGTGCCAAGGCGTGTCGATGTGACCAGCACGGTGGGTATGCGCCATTGGGACATCAAGTCGATCTGCAAGAGCTGCCGGGTGATGGGCACGAGAAGCCCGCCTGCGGTTTCGATGATGAGGGGCGCCTGGGTTCGTGGTGGTGTCAGGCGGTGTGGGTCAATCTCAATTTCGTCCAGTTCGGCTGCGCGGTGGGGCGAGGCCGGGGTGTTGAGGCGGTAGATCTCCTTGCGTGCGCGTAACGGGCCGACCCCTGCAAGGCGGATCACGGTGTCGCGGTCAGTTTCATCTTCCAGCCCAGCCTGCACCGGTTTCCAGTAGATGCCTTCGAGCATGCCGACGAGTGCGGCAGCCACAACTGTTTTGCCAATATCCGTGTCGGTTCCGGAAATGACGAGTGCATTTGTCGTCATGGTGCCGCCTCGTCGAGTAATGGTGCAATGGTGTCGATCAGGCGGGTGACGTCATCGGTCGTAACGTTGAGTGTTAGGGAGAGGCGCAGGCGCGCTGTACCGTCCGGCACGGTTGGCGGGCGGATGGCGCGCACGTCGAATCCAGCAGCTTGCAGCGCATTGGCGATTGCCAGTGCATGTGTATCGCGGCCGACAATAATGGGTTGAATGTGGGTTCCAGTTGGCGTGATGCCGCATTGTTCCTTGAGGCGTGTTCCAGCATGTGCGGTAAGTGCGGCGAGCTTTGCCCGCTTGTCTGTTGCGTTGTGAATAATGCCGAACGTTGCCCGCACAGTGGCGGCAATTAATGGCGAGGGGGCTGTGGCATAGATGAACGGGCGCGCGCGGTTGACCATGTAGTCGCGCAAGGTGGTGGGCAACGTGATGAGAGCGCCTGAAACGCCAAGCGCCTTGCCGCAGGTGTGAAGCGCGACGACGTTGTCGTTACCTTCAAATTCGGCGCCTAGGCCGCGGCCGTTCCTGCCCAATACGCCGGTTGCGTGGGCTTCGTCGATGACCAGCATGGCGCCATGGCGATGTGCCACTTCTACAAGCTGTTGCAGGGGGGCTTTGTCCCCGTCCATTGAATAAAGGGTTTCGACAGCGATCCACGCGCGGCCTTTTCCGCCACTGTTGCGCCAAGCGATGATTGTGTCTTCGGCTGCCTGGGCATCGTTGTGGGGGAAGGCGCGATGATCGGCATGGGACATGGCCATGCCGTCGTGGACAGAGGCGTGAATCAAGGCATCGTGCAAAATGATATCGCCGCGTTGTGGGAGAGTTGCAAAAAGTGCAGTATTGGCAGCAAAACCGCTGCCAAAAAATATGGCGGATTCGGCTGCAAAGAACTCGGCAGCTTCTGCTTCGAGCCGCTCGTGTTCTGGGTGGTTGCCACGCAAAAGGCGCGAGCCACCGGCCCCCACGGGTGCGCCATTGTCAAGCGCTGCCTGGGCTGCTGCTCTCATTTCGTCAGATTGGGCAAGGCCGAGATAATCGTTCGATGAGAAATCCAGTCCGTGGGGGAGCTGGAGCGTGCGCAGCCGCTGGCGGCGTGCAAGTGCGTCAAGCGAACGGCGATGCGTCTTGTGCATCTGCCTTCATCCGGCCTGCGTCCGGGGTTCGTCAGCAATTGCCACTTCGGCTTTACCTTGTCCGACGGTGCCGGTTTCATCCTTTGGCGTGGGTGCTTCGCCGCCAAGCCCTTTAATGCCGAGGCGCCGGAACAAGGCTTCATCCTTGTCCTCGCCGGGGTTGTCCGTGGTCAGCAACGTGTCGCCGACAAAGATCGAGTTGGCGCCGGCGAAGAAACAAAGCGCCTGCAACTCATCACTCATCTCGGTGCGGCCGGCGGAGAGACGCACGAATGAGTGCGGCATCATGATGCGCGCAGTGGCAATGGTGCGAACAAAGTCGATAGGGTCTATTGGTGGGGCGTTTTCAAGAGGCGTGCCTGGGATTGCGATCAACATGTTGATGGGCACGCTCTCGGGGTGCTGGTCAAGGGTGGCGAGGGTGACCAGCATGTCAACGCGATCATCTTCAGTTTCGCCCATTCCGATGATGCCACCGGAGCAAACCTTCATACCCGCCGAGCGGACGCGCTCCAGGGTATCCAGGCGATCGGCGAAGGTTCTGGTTGAGATGATCTCAGAATAGTAGCGTTCAGAGGTATCGATGTTGTGGTTGTAATAGTCGAGGCCGGCTGTCTTCAGGCGGGCAATATCCTCATCAGAAAGCATGCCGAGCGTCATGCAGGTCTCAAGACCCATTGCCTTGACACCCTCGACCATGGCAACGACGGCGTCCATGTCGCGGTTTTTCGGTTCGCGCCATGCCGCACCCATGCAGTAGCGTGTTGCGCCGCCGTCCTTGGCTTTTTGGGCAGCGGCCAGCACGCGTTTAACTTCCATCAGTTTGGATGCTTTGAGCCCGGAGGGGTGATGCGCAGACTGGCTACAATATCCGCAGTCCTCAGCGCAGCCGCCGGTCTTGATGGACAGAAGCTGGCTTTTTTGGACACGGTTGGGGTCAAAATTGGCGCGGTGGACGGTCTGGGCCCTGAACAATAGGTCATTGAAGGGCTGAGAATAAAGGGCCGTGGCTTCGCCCCTCGTCCAGTCATGGCGCGGGAGGGTGTCATCTACAGGTTGCCGATTTTCTGGCGTTCTGGTCAGCATGGCGCGAGGTCCCGGCATTTGCGTTGTTGTCGTATGGATTTTCTTGGTGGTTGTTTGCACGCAGTGGCGTTCGGGGCAAGGCGGTTGTTGGTCCTAAAGTGTCCGCAGGCCGGAAAAACCGCGTTTTTGGCCTGTTGCAGATGAAGGTAGTGGCCTAGCTATGGCAGTTGAGCGTATCTGTATCGGTCGAAAACGCCACGTGTTGCTACAAGTCGGCTGCCACGCAACAAGGGTCGGGAGCCTGACCAATCTATCCAATAGGTCTGCGGGCGTGGTGTTGACATTGGCACAAGCAGATTGCGAGCAGGGCTAATAGTTTCGAAGAAGGAGGCAAATCTTGCGTTACGCATTTTCTCCAGTTCCTCAGGCAGCGTTGCGAGTCGCGGGAAGCGACCTTTTGTTTCCCGTGAGGCGGATTTACTGCATCGGACGGAATTATGCGGCGCATGCCCGTGAAATGGGGCACGACCCCGACCGCGAGCCGCCTTTCTTTTTTCAAAAGAACCCCGACAACATTTGCGTTGATGGAATTTTTCCTTATCCGGCAATGTCGAATGATGTGCATTTTGAAATTGAATTGGCGGTTTGTTTGTCGGCTGGTGGTTCTGATATCCCGGAAAGCGAGGCACAGTCGTGTATTTATGGGTATGCGGTGGCTTTGGATATGACGCGGCGTGATTTGCAGGGGCAGGCCAAGAAGATGGGGCGGCCCTGGGAAATCGGTAAATCATTTGATTTGTCGGCGCCGATGAGTGAGGTTTTCCGGGCCTCAGAAATCGGCCACCCCAGATCGGGCGAAATTTTTCTCGATCAGAATGGCGCTCGACGCCAGTCAGGCGACCTTGCTCAGATGATCTGGAGTGTGGGCGAGCAGATCTCCACGTTATCGCGTTTTTTCACGTTGGCGCCTGGTGATGTCATCCTTACTGGTACGCCAGAAGGTGTGGGGCCTGTGGCGCGTGGTGACCGCCTCCATGGCCGTGTCGCAGGCGTGGGGGAAATTGACGTTACGGTGACGTGATGCGATTTCGTGACTTATCTACTTTAATCCAGATGTCAGGGTCTGAATCGTTCCAGCTCTTTGTTTGAAGCATGTTCTTCACGGCGAACCGCTGCACACTTCAGCTAAACGTGCTCTAGTTGTTATCTTCAGGAAGACGCGGGATTGGTGTGACGTCGATGCCGTCTTCTGTGAGTTCGCGCACTTCCTCGGCGGTTGCTTCGCCATGAATGGCGCGATCGGGTGCTTCTTCCTCGTGAATTCGGCGCGCTTCGTCTGCAAAGCGAGGGCCGACGTATTCAGATTTCGACAGGATCTTCTGGCGCAGCGCGTGCAATTCGCTCAAGGCTGATTTCAAGTGTTGAACTTCGGGACCACTTGGCCGCAGTGCCGGAGCTGGTGGTGAGGGAATAGTGTCAGCAGTGTTCGTGTCATCCGTTTGTGGGGTTTGGTCATGGAAGCCGTGTCGTTGGCTTGCCGCGGCGGATTTGGCCGATTTTGATATCCGCGGTGCCATGATTGCGCGTGTAACGACTTTGTCGCCACAGTGTGGACAGACGAGTTGGTCGCCACTCTCTTGCGCTTCATAAGCGGCGCTGGACGCAAACCAAGCGTCGAACTCGTGATTGCGGCTGCAAACAAGGCGATAGCGGATCATAGGCTGCTTCCTCGACCAGGATCACTG
>JBKEAX010000235.1:0-4083 GCA_047972825.1 Hyphomicrobiaceae bacterium
GCAACAGTCGGAATGTTGGCAAGCTCGGCCGGCGGCAGGTCATAAAGGTTCTTGTCCATGGCCGGGCCGGGGTCGATCTTGTTGGTGATGCCATCAAGGCCTGCCATCAGCATTGCCGCGAACGACAGATAGGGGTTGGCGGTCGGGTCGGGGAAACGAACCTCGATGCGCTTGGCCTTCGGCGATGAGACATGCGGGATGCGGCACGACGCCGAGCGGTTACGCGCGGAGTAGGCGAGCAGCACAGGGGCCTCATAGCCTGGGACGAGACGCTTGTAGGAGTTTGTCGATGGGTTGGCGAATGCGTTGATCGCCTTGGCATGCTTCAGGATGCCACCGATGTAGTGCAGGCACATTTCAGAAAGATCTGCATAGAGGTTGCCGGCGAACATCGGCGTTTCGCCCTTCCAGATCGACTGGTGGACGTGCATACCCGAGCCGTTGTCACCAAATACTGGCTTGGGCATGAATGTCGCGGTCTTGCCGTAGGCTTGTGCAACGTTGTGCACGACATACTTGTAGATCTGCAGGCCGTCGGCCATCTGGATCATCGGGCCGAACTTGACGCCAAGTTCGTGCTGGGCGGAAGCGACTTCGTGGTGATGCTTTTCCACGACAACGCCCATTTCTGCCATAACCGACAGCATTTCAGAACGGATGTCCTGGCAGCTGTCAATCGGAGGCACGGGGAAGTAGCCGCCCTTGGTACGAGGACGGTGGCCGAGGTTGCCCATCTCGTAAACCGTGTCGGAGTTCGAAGGCAACTCGGTTGAATCGACACGGAAACCGGTGTTGTAGGGTTCTGCCGAGAAGCGGACGTCGTCGAAGATGAAGAACTCAGCTTCAGGGCCAAAAAATACCGTGTCGCCAATTCCAAGCGAAGCCATGTAGGCTTCAGCCTTCTTGGCAATGGAGCGGGGGTCACGCTCATAGGCTTCGCCCGTTGAAGGCTCCTGCACATCGCAGAACAGCGCCATGGTTGTTTGCGCGAAGAAAGGATCGATATGCGCGGAAGCCGGATCGGGCATCAGCAGCATGTCGGAGGCTTCGATCGATTTCCAGCCGGCGATGGAGGAGCCGTCAAAGGCATATCCGTCCTGAAAAACGCTTTCATCGACACAGGTGACGTCAGCGGTAACGTGCTGCATCTTGCCTCTGGTGTCTGAGAAACGGAAATCGACGAACTTGACGTCTTTTTCCTTCAGCATGGTCACGACATCATTTGCAGTCTTCATGAGAGCTCCCCTGTTGCGAGCGCTTGGGTTGTTGAAATGTAGGACACGAACCGGGAGTGCTCGGCTCGATGTTTTCTCGTCGTCTTACCTTTGCGGGCTAAAAGTCCGCTCAGATTGCTTCACCGCCGGTCTCGCCGGTACGGATGCGGATTGCTTCCTCGATGGTTGAAATGAAGATCTTGCCATCGCCGATGCGGCCGGTTTTCGCCGCGTTCTGAATGGTCTCGACGGCCTTGTCGACCATGTTGTCTGCCAGGACAACTTCAACCTTTACCTTGGGGAGGAAGTCGACGACATATTCAGCACCGCGATAAAGTTCGGTGTGCCCTTTCTGACGGCCAAATCCCTTGGCCTCGATGACGGTGATGCCCTGGAGGCCGATTTCCTGCAGTGCTTCTTTGACCTCATCCAGCTTGAACGGTTTGATGATCGCTTCGATCTTTTTCATGGGTACCCTTTTAGCCTCCCGGGTTTTCCGGATGTCGCGTGCCGCTCCCGACGGCGCACTCAAAAGCACGCCGCATGCCAGTTTGTAAATGAAACAATAAGTTCATATATATCAGCATGTTGGTGCAGAGTTGAGTAGACGTGATGCCGAATTGCGCAGTCAATTAGCACAACAAATGAGCAATATGCCTACGTTTCGGGCAAGTATCCATGGAGCGGCGCGCGCTTGAGATCAAGGGGCGATATCAATGGGGCTCCTGTGATTAGGGTCCGGTGCTTGGAGGCGAACCCTGGGTCCGGGCGCTAGGGTCCAGACCCTAGTGGCCTGTCGCGCCAAAATTGAAACATAGCCGCAACCGCATGCAATTTTGGCGCGACATGAAGGCCACGAGCAAAATCATTGGCTTAGTGTGGCGTTTATCGCGCCTTAGTTGATACCCAGCGTGCCGCAACATCGACCAACTAAGGCGCGACGCCACACTAGGCGATTGCGGTGCAAGCCTGTTCTAAGATCGCTGCGGCGGGTAAACGAGCGATGCAGCAATAAAAAGGGGTGTCCATGATCCAATTGCTGACCACGGAAGAAATGAGCCGCGCAGACCGCCGAGCCGTCGAATTGGGTGTGCCCTCCCTGACATTGATGGAAAACGCAGGGGCGGCCGTTGCTGATGCGGCATGGGCGCATCTCCAGCCGGGCGATAAGGTGTCGGTGCTTTGCGGGCCCGGCAATAACGGCGGCGATGGTTTCGTTGCAGCCCGGCTGCTCGCTGAACGCGGTTGCAACGTCGAAGTTGCATTGTTCGGCGACAAGAGTGTCTTGGCGGGCGATGCTGCGACGATGGCAGCGCGATGGGAGGGTGACATCGCACCCTTGACCCCCACCAACGTCGCGTCGGACGCCAAGGTCGTTGTTGACGCAGTTTTCGGTGCAGGACTTAGCCGCGACATAGACGGTGAACTCGCCCGGACGTTTGAGAAAATCAATGCCCGGCCGATCGAGACAACGTGCATTGCTGTAGATGTGCCCTCTGGGCTCGATGGCAATACGGGTGCCGAGCGTGGTATTGCGGTCGGTGCCGACGAAACTGTGACCTTCGCTTGCCTGAAGCCGGCTCATGTGCTGTTGCCGGGGCGCAGTTTATGTGGACGTACGACCGTTGCCGACATCGGCATTCCTGAACATGTCCTGCCAGAAGTTGGATCGCAGGCGTCGGCCATTGATGCCAAAGATGCAGGTTGGGTTGCGCAAAAGTTCCCATGGCGCCAGGTGGCGGCTCACAAGTATGCGCATGGGCATGCGGTCGTTATGTCAGGCCCCGCGCTTCGTTCGGGGGCTGCTCGCCTGGCAGCGCGTGGCGCGTTGCGGAGCGGCGCAGGGCTTGTCACGATCGCCTCACCACCAAGCGCCCTGCCTGAAAACGCAGCTCATTTGACGGCGATCATGCTGGTGCCGTGCGCCAACCCGCGCGCGGTGTCTGAAATTCTGTCGGACACCCGCAAAAACACCATTCTGATTGGTCCGGGTGCGGGAGTAACAGATGAAACGACGGCGCTGGTCCTGGCCGCGCTGGGTTCCAGCGCAGCCGTCGTTCTCGATGCGGATGCCCTGACATCGTTTGCAGATCATCGCAATGGTGAGGCGGAGGAGGGGCGCGTTGGCTTTGGTTTTACAGCCAGAACCGAAAAACGAGCCCGCACGGCCGCAGAGCTGTTCGATGCCATCCGCGCTCAACCCAAACGCCCCGTGCTTATGACACCGCATGACGGTGAGTTCGCGCGGTTATTTCCCGACCTCGCCGAACGACCCTCCAAGCTGGAGCGCACACGCGCTGCAGCAGCGCAATCAAATGCTGTCGTAATCCTGAAGGGTGCTGATACTGTTATTGCAGCTCCAGACGGCAGGGCTGCCGTCAATACCAACGCGCCGTCCTGGCTGGCAACGGCCGGCTCAGGCGACGTGCTTGCCGGGTTTGTGACTGGCCTGCTTGCGCAAGGTTTGAGCGCGTTTGATGCCGCCATCCTGGCAGTGTGGCTGCACGGCGAATGTGCACGACAGTTGGGCCCGGGACTTATCGCTGAAGATCTGCCGGAATTCCTGCCGGGCATCCTGGGCAAATTGCTCCAACAGGCATGAACCCTGTCTGGCAGGCCCCAGGGTCCAGACCCTACATGCCACCGAGATAGGACTTGGCTTCCTCTCCCGGATTGGGAAGTCCGGCGACACGCCAGGCGACAAGGCAATAACCAAACAGGTCGTTGACTGCGCGCCTGTCGATTCCGGCCTGGTGGCAGACATTGCGAATGGAGGATACGGCTGCCATGCGCTCATATTCGTCGCGCAACGCCTGGATGATGCGCCAATGCCCCTCGCCCAGTTCGCCAATGCCCTCGTCGTGCGCGA
>JBKEAX010000245.1:0-5588 GCA_047972825.1 Hyphomicrobiaceae bacterium
AACTATCCCCCGCGACATAAACGAAAAATCAAAGAGTGCAGCGTCTTCGCGGCAAGACAACGCCTCACCTTCTGGATCACCGTAATGTGCTGTGATCTTGGTGCGATCAAAGGCCATCGCAATATGCCACCTCGGACAACTCTGCTTAGCGCTATGAACCGTAAGCGACAATCATCCAGACCATATCCAGAAAATACTACGGTGATGGATGTCGTCGATCTACCCAAAACACCTTTTAGCTTACCGCCAGCTTGACGAGAATCCCGCCGCCCACAAGTGCAAGCAACACCGAAACGATGCGGCGCAACGTCTGGCGTGGCAGGACGTGGGCCAACCAGGCACCAGCCCATGTCCCGAAGATGATGCCAGCACCGATGACAAATCCGAGCCAAATATCCAGGCTGCCGGCATAGAAATTTCCAGCAGTGGCCAGCACCGCGATTGGCAACTGTATGGCCTGAGCCAAGCCTATGGCTGTCAACACCGGAACATGGACCCACAGAAGGATCGGTATCAGAACCAGTGGCCCGCCAGTGCCTGTCAACGCTGATAAAAACCCAGTGACCCCACCGGCCATGCCCAGATAGCCCTTGGAGATATCGCGGTTCTGGCTGTCTTCCTGCTCGCTTCCAGCGGTCAAGGCATGAATGCCAGACCCAGCCGTTAACACGGCAATAACAAGTTCAAGCGCACGCGCAGGGGCGATAGACACGGCAAGCGCACCAACCAAGGCCGAAGGCATAGCCGTCAACCACAATGGCACCGTCATGTCCCATCGAATCGACTTTTTGCGTGCAAAAACATACGTTCCAACCGCCCCCGACAGTAAATATGCAAACATCGCAGCGGCGATTGCAGGCTTTAACGGAACACCAGCGAGATAGTGCAGCGCGGGGACCAGAATTACCCCGCCCACGCCAACGCACCCGATCAGCCCCCCAGCCATCAATCCAAGGCCGCCATACAGCAGCAGGTCAGCCAACGTCATCATCTTCCCATGGATTTCGCGGGTGCGGGCGTTGCAGCCACTCCCACGCAATGAAGGCAACCGCGCATCTGCCGACAGTGGTCCAGCGCCAGTATCATAAGTTTTGCAGGAGACAGATCTAGATCGCGTTCACTTTTCACGGAATCGCGAACGCGCTCTATTTTCTTTTAGTTTGAGCATGTTCTTCACGCCGAACCGCGCACACTTCGACTAAACATGCTCTAGAAGCCAGATGCCCGAAAACTAGTATTGCCTAATCATAGATAGACAACTTCTATGATCGGCGGAACCAAACAAACTGGCAAGTTTCATAGCCAGACGCTATATTCGATCTAAATCAAATAATCTGCGATCTAATGTCGCGAATTTGCATAGGGTTGGAAACGAGGCGTGAAATGTTCCTTCGGCAATTCAAATATTTGGTAGCGGTTGTAGAAGAAGAGCACTTTGGGCGTGCCGCTTCACGCTGCTGCGTCACCCAGCCAAGCCTTTCGAGCGGCATCAAGCAGCTGGAGCTTGAACTTGGTGTCCCAATCTTTCTTCGTGGCCGTGGCCAACGCTTCCATGGCCTCACCGCCGAAGGCGAACGGGTCACGAACTGGGCGCGGCGGATCATTTCCTACTGCGATGCCATGAAGGACGAAATCAAGTCCATGCAAAACGACCTGCATGGCTCATTGAGAATGGGTGCGATGCCCTCCATGTCGCCCATTCTTCCGGTAATGTTACGGATGGTGCGCGAACAGCATCCCGGTGTGCTCGTGGACGCGCATTTCATTGGCAACGAAGCCATGAAACTTGGCCTTGACAATTTCACGCTGGACTGCGCGCTGACATACATTGAGCGGGCCGATCTTGGACGGCGCAACGTAATGCCGATCTATACCGAGAAACTCAGCCTGCTCGTACCCGACACAGCAGAATTCAAAAATCGCACGAGCATCACCTGGGAAGAGGCCGCCAATCTTCCTCTCGCTCTACTGCGCCCCAGCATGCACGAGCGTCGCTTTGTCGACCGCGTTTTCAAGAAGGTTGGCATCACACCCTGCCCTAAGGTGGAATCGGAATCTATTCTCCACCTGATGTTCCAGGTTCAGTTTACCGAGCTGTGTACAATCATCCCGACGCACTTCTCGCATATGCCCGGACTGCACGCGGGCACCAAGGCCCTCGACCTCATTGAGCCGGTCATGAGCCAGGAGGTCGGGCTTTTTTGGGCAGAAGGCGACACCGTAATGCCCATGGCAAGGGTCATGGTGGATGTCGCCAAAATACTTCACAAGACCGGCGAACTCAGGCGGCTGCTGGGCGATACGACAGAGCCCGCAGAAATCAAAACTCCCAAACCGAGCCCGGTGACGCACGCCCGTAAGGCACAGCGCCAAAGCGCTTAGAGCATGTTTAGCTGAAGTGTGTAGCGGTTCAGCGTGAAAAACATGCTCCAGACGAAAGAGCATGTTCAGCCCCTAAAAGAATATAGATCGCGTTCGCGATTCCGTGAAATATGAACGCGATCTAATGCTAATGTAACACTCAGTTCTCTCCAACCTCTGCACTCTTTGCGCCACGGCAATGACGTTTTCCCGTCAGGCTATCACCCAGCGAGTTTGCGTTTCATCATCGCGACCCGTTGGTGAAGCTCTGCCACAGCCTGCTCACGATCCATCCCGCGGCTGGCAAATTCATCAAGTGGCATCACAAACTCCTCGTTGAAACTCGCCGTCTTTGCCTGCTGCGGTGTAGCAACGAAAAAATATGGCCGAGAGTGCTCTGCATCACCCGGTGAGATGCCCACCCTTAGGCTTTGTGCACCACTGCCTTGAGGCAGCGCAATCTCATAGCCGATCTGGAAACGTTCCGGCCAGCATACGAGCGGCCTTCCTGTAACATCGCCGCCTTCGTCACGCTGACGCAACTCATCAAGAACCTTAGTTCCGATACGCAGGCTCTTCTCGATCGCCGCCAGTTCGTCCTTGTAGGCTTCCGCCTCGTGCTCCTCGTGATCACCCGTCATTACATCGCTTGCCTGATATGGCAGCATCTTTGAGAACCGATCGCGGTCGATGCCTCTGTGCAGCAACTCGACAAGCGCCCAAGCTTCAATATGTGCAGGTGTACGTTCCTCAAAACCCAAGGTGTGTGGCACCGGCTTGTCTTGTTCCCGGAATTGAAGCTCCAAGGGCCACACTCGAAGCTCAACGGAATATGCATCGAGGAACGGTTTAGTCTGTAGAACACTGTCGCGTGTATTCCAGACGAGCTGCGTGGGATCGCCACTTCCATTCGGTTCTACGTAACTATTGGCGAAGCGGACCAGCCAATGCACGCCGTTGTGCGCCTGCCTCAAGGCTGCCGCCAGCTTATCGGATTCAATTTCATTCAGCTTCGGCCAATCGATCGATGCCATCGCCAGTCTTCTCCTTGGGTCTTATCGCTTCAGCGGCGCTCAGGGCTGGTCTTCATCCAGCCTTCACATGCGCAACTTACGACGATGCAAAGCACGGTTATCGCGGATCACAAACATATCTTTGGTGGCGGCTGAACCAGTTCTTTTCACTCTAACAGCGCCAAAACAGTTTGCCTGCGGAAAACGGTAAGCCAAACAATCACCGCCAGCCTGGATGGAACCGAGGTTAGGGCCCGGCCCCTAGATCGCGTTCACTTTTCACGGAATCGCGCACGCGATCTATTTTCTTTTGTTACTCGCCTTGTTCTTCACGACGAACCGCATACACTTCGGCTGAACATGCTCTTTCGTCTGGAGCTTGTACTTCACGCCGAACCGCATACACTTCGGCTGAACATGCTCTAGGAGGCGCCCACGACCTTCCCTTTATAGTCTGCCGCTCTTGCGCTGATTGTAAATTTTGTTCAGCCTATCATGCGATTGAACAAACTTGCATTGACGAAACGGCGGGCCGGGACAACTCTGGGGCCTTGACGTGCTGCATGCGCAGCTCAGAGACATAAATTCAGTCGGGAAGCAGGTGTAAGTTTCACTGATGAAGCACCTTCGTTCACTTCAGGCGTCTGCTGCCTACCGCAACGCTGGCCGAACAAGAAACAATCCGGAGACACCGTGCTATGCAAAACGTTGATGCGAAAGGCGGATGCCTGTGCGGTGCAATACGCTACAATATCAACGGTAGCGTCATGGCGGCCGCGGCCTGCCATTGCCGAGATTGTCAATATGTTACCGGCGGCGCACCCGCATACGTGTTTGTCGTCGCCAAATCGGCCGTTGCGATCACAAAAGGCATACCCGAGCACTACGACAACATGGCCGAAAGCGGAAATCGCCGCCGCCGCTACTTTTGCGGCAAGTGTGGCACGCCGCTCTATGCCGAGGATAGCGCCTTTCCAGACATCGTCAGTGTCAAAGTAGGCAGCCTCGACGATCCATCGATCTACAAACCCGCAGCACAGTTCTGGACCTCATCGGCTCCTGCTTGGCATCACTTCGACAATACGATACCAAAATACGAAAAAGGTTCTAATCAAGCTGATTAATTGGAATAGCAATTCTCTGGAATTACCAATCCCCCCAGCGACCTTTCTGCCATGCCTCGTCTCAAGACTTCATCTTACCTGAAATAGGCGCCGTTGATTGGCCGTGGTTCGCATTTGAGCGCAAGGTTTACAGATGAACGCGAGGTGCATGCAATGTCAGAAACCCAACAGATCAATGAAATTCTCAACGAAGTTTCACTTTTTGCCGGGTGCGCTCCAGAAGCCTTAAGCGCCATCGCCAAGTCGGCACGAACAAGCGAGTTCCCCAAAGGCCAGGTCATCTATGAGAACGGCGACCGGGCGCTCGACATGTACGTCCTCCTTCATGGATTGGTGAGTTTCAACACAGCTTCTGGCGTCGGCCACCTTTACGTAGAAAAACTGATGAAGCGCCATATGATATTTGGCTGGGCAGCGCTAATTCCCGAGCATCCAAGGCGGCTTGGAAGCGCCGTCTGCATGGAGCCGTCCTCAGTGCTCTTGTTGAACGGTGACCGGACCATGGAGATCCTGTCGGAACACCCTCAATCTGGTTTCATTGTCATGAAACGGCTGTGTTCCATGATCGCAAACACCTTCATCGAAAAGAAGTGACAGCTTGGAACAAGGCATCATCGTTGATGCATGTTTTTTCTAGACCCAAGCAGAACTTGACAACTCAGTGGCTGGTGCCTTCCGAGAAATTTATTTTGTTCCAGACGTTGTACTTGCCTGAGGGCTTCCGCATTGGGATACGCCGCAACTCAGCCAGGGTCTTTGCGTCGTAAACGATGACCGCGCCGTCATCCTCCCACACCGACACCAATGCGCGTTTGCCGTGGCGGTCGAACTCGACATGCGCAACAGTCTTTCCTACCGCAGGGCGCAGTGTCTGAACAATCTCCAGCGTGTCCTTGTCGATGACATGCATGACATCCTTATTGGGCCCGAAAAATACATCGGCCCACACATAAGGACTGTTCTCGTGTGAGCGCAGAAAGAACCCTGGACCCTCCGTCTTGATGGTTGAAATCAAGGACCAGTCATTCATGTTGATCACACTGAGCTTGCCCTCCTTGAGATGCGGCGTAGCCATGACGCGCTTTCCATC
>JBKEAX010000280.1:0-1655 GCA_047972825.1 Hyphomicrobiaceae bacterium
GATGCTTGCCCAATTGGCGTTGTAAGCCCTATCCAACGCATTGATGGTGAAAAAGCGAGGCCCAAGTCGCCGCCGGAAATCTGCAATTGGAACCATACATATCGCAGTGGCTCGACGAGAAGAAGCAAACCGGTGCCGAGCAGGATCTGCAGGCGCAGCGTGCGATCAAGGGATGCCGCAGCGGGAAGTGTTGCCCGCACCAGAACCGAGCCCGCGACAGCAATCGTTCCGACATAGCCAAGCAAGCGCAGAGCGATGGCAACCCAGTCAGCATCGGATAGGGTCATTCTATTGATCTGTCACCTTGAACGAAAATGAACCCTTCATCACATGGCCATCTTCTCCAATCGCTGTCCACGCAAGAGTGTGCTTCCCGGGATTTAGCGGCGACACTGAAACCTCTTGCGACTTTGACAAACCGGACGCGCCCAGCACCTCGGATTTCACATCGGTTTGGGTTCCGGTCTGGGTGACCTTGACGAGGGTTAGACGGACGGGTTTGGTAAATTTCAGATCAATCTTGGATAGTCCCTTTGCGACGCTTGCGCCATCGCTGGGCACGCTTGTGGCCATCTTGGAATGCGCGAACGCTGGGCTGGTCCATAAAACGAATGTCAGGAGTGCAAGAGCCGAAAGGATTCTATGCATGGTCGCTATCCAAATACTACGATCTGCTGGGGAGCGTGGATCAGATCCTATTGATTTGCAACGTTCCCGCATCACATGGGTTCGCTGGTGTTCGCGGGCGTATTGAATGACTCAGGCGATAATCCGGCAAACAACAGAACTGGGCGCCCCTGAACACGATTATTATTTGGCAAATAATGCAGAAATATGCGGACATACAACGCGGCAAGCCACCAAAACACGAGATTGGTGCTGGCTTGACGGCAGCGCTTCCATTATCTCGGCATGTGCCCAGCGGGCTGCCAAAACGCACAGCCGATCAAAGATCGTACAGTTTTTTCAATTGCTTGGTCAGGCTCAGCTCGGCGCTGAAAATTGGTGCCGCTTGCGTGACTCGAACACGCGACCCCATCATTACGAATGACGGGGCCTAGACGCCAACCGCCTTGATAACCAAGTGTTTTCTCTAGGCCGTCTGCTGCGTTGCAAGGATGTTGCAAGGGCGCATCAGATCAGCGGGCCGGTCCCCGTCGCACGCCCGCGTGCCTTGCGCTCGCGTTCTTCCAGCACCTCGCGCCACATCCCATAGGTCGATGCCACCATCTGCTCCAACTCGTCGCGGGAGTAGAGGTCGATGCCCTCGTCCGTGTGAAGTCTGACCGCGCGCCGATCATCGGACGTGTCGCCAAACTGAGCGATGGTCAGCCGAACGTCGGCAAAGTCCTCGTCAGCCGCCCGGATGCGCTCGTGCATCATCGAGAAGGCGAACCGGCGACCCTCAGCGTTCAAGCCTCTGTTCCGGCGCGGCTCGATGAACAGTGCGCTTGCCTGCTCGTCGATGGCAAGATTCATGGGGAGCCAGAGAGTGACCTTCTGCCCCATACCCATCGACAGGGGGAAGAATTCATGCCGCCGCCCGAAGACCCGCCCAGAACGGGTGAAGTCGTGCAGGCCCAAGGCGACACGCCTGTTGAATGTGAACTCCTCATCCGACCGGCTGCGCTTGCGCAACTCGGCCTCGATCACAG
>JBKEAX010000308.1:0-8511 GCA_047972825.1 Hyphomicrobiaceae bacterium
GGTTGGAGGTTACGTCGTGGATCGATCTCGCCGGCACCTCCATTCGTGAACTACCGCCGAACATGCGGGACGTCGGCCTGCGCTGGAACGGCATGCCTGTGAACTATCAGATCGTGTTCGAACCCGAGACACTCGATCCGCGGCAAATCCTGTCAGAACGCAATGCCGAACTCCGGCGCGTAATGATGGAACGTATCGGCTACGAGCGGCTGCTGGAAGCCACACAGGCCGAAGTGCTCGACCAGGACAAAGATCCTGGCGGAGAGCGGCGGCTGCTTCGGATTGCAATCGAGGGTGACGAAGACCTTGTCTGCATTTCGGTGAAGTGTCCATCAACAGGGCACCAGTTCATCCTTCGCGTGCCACCGACAATGACAACATGCCGTCAAGCGGTGGCATGGACCGCCGGGTATGACGATCCTGCGGTCTATGCTCCCGTCCAGGAAACGTAAGGCCTCAGCCATTCAACCATCACCGTCTCCGCCATCGAACGCCGACAGGTGCTCTTGTGCTCGCGCAATCGTGCCGGGATGCTCAGGCCGGCGCTCCAGAAGCCCGCTCCCGTAAAGCTCTTTGAACCTAAGCGTCTTGATATGCTGATAACCGATGTGACAACGGCAGCTTTCAGCCGTGCATGCGCGCGGCTTCAATACGGATTCAAAATCCTCATCGAAAATGTTTCCCAGAGTTTCCTTCAGGAAATGGCATCGCCGCGCGTTGCCATCCGCATCGACTGAAATTGCTGTCTCGCCCGCCCAGCAGCTGCGCCCCCCGCTCTCGTAATTGCGCAAGTTCAGCTCGAACAGCGGATCAATCGAGCTCAGAAAATCGATATCGTTTGCGTCATAATAGTTCTGTGCGCGCTTATAGGCGTTCACCCAGAGATAGGCGGACCCAGGCAGGTCCCGCCGCAGCAATACAATCTCTTCGAAATGCTCCTTGAGGCCAACGATGCCGACGCTGTAGCGCGCATTCTGTTCATTGAGCTTGCTGATCTTTTCAAGGAATGCATCGCGTGGCGTTTCTCCGGGATGATAGGTAATCCAGAATGCCAGGCGAGAAAGGTCCGAGGCGTCAATCCAGTCGACAGAACAGGAGAGATTAGTCTGTATTGCAATAGTGCCGATCTGCTCTGCATGCGACAGCCGTATCAACGCATCCCGATAATAACCTCGGATCAACGCTTCACCCCATGGCGTGACCAGAACAGACACACGATAGGGTCGTGCCAATGCCCATTCAACGAAGCGATCCAAAGCGGCCTTGTCGCGTGCGAGCGCCACGCGATCGTCGCTGCTCTTGGCGAACGGGCAATAGTCGCAGCCATAATTGCAACTCTCCAGTGAGCCACGCCAGAGCACAGTCAGATGATCAGGCATGGTCGCCGCGCCTGTCACCGGAGTGTATATGCGGCCATGCGCATCTCCATGGCGGGTGAAATCAGCAACGGGCCGATTGCATCGGCCACGGCCAGCCCTTTGGGCGTCGCTTTCAGATGGGTTGCCGTTCTCTGCAGATACCCCATTTCGATGAGCGGACCAATTTCCGCGATGTGGCTGGCCGGCTCCCCGCCATAGGTTGCTGTGAAGTCCTCAATGTCCAGGCCGTTCGCCGTGATGCTGTCGAGCACAATACGGCGGCGGGCCTGTTCACCGAAATTGAGCGCGACGCCATAGTCCGCAACAGCAAAGCGTGACGAGGATCTGCTGCAGTAGTCTTCCACGATTGAGAGGACCGCCCGGCGCTCAACAGCATATTCTTTCGAGTAGTGCATATCGCTCACGCGCGAACGTGCCCCGCAGCCAAGCCCGATGACGGCGCGATCGACTGGCCCAGCTTCACCATAGGCACTGCCACCACTTTCAGTTCCAGCCTGGCGTTCATGGACGAACATCCGCATTGACCGCTGCATGTAGCCTTCGCTCGCAAGCAGCGCCCGGCCGGCTTCATAGAGCTTCTGCCTGTGCTCGTCGAATGTCCTGGCGCGTCCGTCTAGCCCAGTGAGCGGGCGAACATAGAGCGGATAAAGAAAAATCTCCTCGGGCTGCCAGGCAAGTGCCTGCCGCAGTGAATGTTCAAGGCTGCTCGGTGTCTGTCCGGCCATTCCGTACATCAGATCGATATTGAGAGTGCGAAATGCGTGCGACCGGATGCAATCGAGCGCAGCAGTGCTTTCTCGAACACGCTGCGGTCGGCCCAGGGCGCGCATTTCATCCTCCACAAAGGACTGCACGCCGATGCTGATGCGCGATACCCCATACGACGCGAGCAATGCCATTCGCTCCGGCGTGGCCGTTCCCGGCGAAGTCTCGATCGCAGTGGTGGTGTCACACGGCTCCGCGTTGAAGAGACCAGCCATGAGTTCAAGGAGCCGTGCGAGATCGCGCGCGTTGAGATATGTCGGTGTGCCACCGCCGATGGTCAGGCTCTGTGGCTGCACGGTCCCGACCGCATCGCGCACGGCCTGCGCTTCGCGGATCAATGCTGCCATGTAGGTTTCCACCCTATCGGCAGCCGCGTTTGTTGTTGCGAACAGATTACAGAAGCCGCAGCGCATTTCGCAGAAGGGAATGTGGACATAAACACCGATGTCGTGGCGCTGCTCGTTTTCCCAAACCTGCCCCAGTGGCAGTGCCGGAGCTATCGGCCGATAAGTCTTCTTGTGCGGGTAGGCATAGGCATAACCTTGATAGGGCGATTGCAGGGCCTGCCGGACATGCTCAAGCAATCCGGTATCGTTGTGCATGCCCAGGGCCGGCAATACGTTCATGCCTGCCCTCCCGCCGTCCTGCTCGCACCACCATTGATGACAAACTCCATGTAGGGAACGGTCCAGACGATCGAATGAGCAAGACGGTGGCCGCTATAGCCGTCTTCGCCATACGCTGTGCCATGATCCGATGTAACGACGGCGAGCCACGTACCGCGCGCGCGCAACGCCTCAAGCAGTGGCGGGAGCTGGCTGTCAATATAGGCAAGTGCCGCCTGCTGGCTGTCCACGCTGTCATCGACTGCGCCATGCAGATAAAAACGATTTGGCTGATGGCAGGCTGAGAAGTTGATGAACAGGAACACAGGCTGCCGTGCAGGTATCGACCTGAGCCGTTCTACGGCGAGCGACACTTGGTTCCTTGCCGATTCCAAACAGGTAACGCCCAGGTCTGGCGACCACCAGCTTTCCGCAAACAAATCAGGAAGAACGCAACTCAACGGTGTCTGCTTGTTGAAAAAACCGACGCCGCCAATGCAGATCGTATGATAACCGTGCGCCGCCAATCCAGAAACAATGTCGGGTGCATCGACGGTAAAGGTCGTGTCAGAGGTCGTCGTGCTGCCCTCGAAACGTGTTGCCCACAGGCGGGTATGGACGCCCGGTTGGGCCGGTGTCGGCAGGAAGCCGGCAAAAAAAGCCTGATGCGCCGCATAGGTGAAGCTGCCGGGCGAATGCCGTTTCTGCCAGGCGCTGCCAGGCATAAGTTTTGCGAGATTTGGAGTCATGCCCTGACCGAGCGCATCGACGGCCACGTCATAGCGCAGCGTGTCGATTGTCATGAATACAACGTTTGCGCCAGGTAGCAGTTCGCTCGCGTTGATCGCATGCGGTTCAGGCAACATCGCATCGACTTCGGCTGGAACATCATGCATCGTAACACCGGCGCCATTCCAGAACCTGCCATTCTTGCGGCGTGCAACCTCTGTAGGTTATCCCATTGACATGATCACCAAAAGCGTTGACTTCGATTATTGCGTGCGTGCGATCCCCTGCGAGCACAGCCGCATCGATACCCAGCGCGAAGCACGTCGGCAGCGCGCGCGCTACATTGCGGCAACTGTCGAGCAGGTCCTGCCATAGCCCGGTTCTCAGCCGCTGTTTCAGGGCTAAAACCGGTGCGCGCTTTCCCCCCAGGTGCAGATTTGTGATTGGATTTTTACTCATTCGGAGAATTTCAAACATCGGCTTGCCGTCAACCGTAATGAAACGGATATCGGTGATGTGCCCATCAACACTCGCCTTTGGCAGCCATGCTTCAATGTGTACGCCCAGCGGAAGGATCCGCTCGAAGATGCCAGCGATCTGCTTGCGATCGTGCAAGCGTCGAAGTTGGCGCGTGGCAGCAATCCGGCCCCTGTCGTCAATAACCGCAGTTGTGTAGGCCGCCATCTGCCCTCGGGGGCCGCAGGCGAACGCGGTTGTCGCCACGGCCGACGAACCATGGCGCAGCTTTATGAACACACGGCGCGCGCGCTGTTTCTTCATCTCCTCCATAAGCTCATCGAAACTCTCAACGCGTCCCATTACGCGCGCAACGGCAAGGCCTTTGGACTGGAGGTGCCTGGAGCAGGCTGTCTTGTCGAAACTCAATGCCGTGTCGTCGACCCCCGACAGAATGCTTGCGTCGCGGCCCAGCGCTATAACCTTCGCTCGCTCCCAGATCCTCTTCATTCCAAACACGAGTTGGGCCGGAGAGCCGACGAGCCCGCGCGACGTTGCAACGGTTTCGATTTCGCTGTTGCTAAGTACGTGGATTCCTGAAGCCTCTGCAGCGCCGGAGCCCGCACGATAGAGGGCGGCAATCTGCGCCGGAGAACGGTCAGGGGAATCGAACCTTACGAGCGTGCCGCGCGTGATCGCATCTTCCAGAATGGATGGATCAGCCGCAGCGACGTCGTAACCGATGAACTTCGCTTCGAACAATCGCAGTTTTGCAAGTGCGCCACGTAGCGCCTCAGCCCTCGGCCCCTCGCTTGCCCCGATTACCACCAACTGCCGCCCCGTCATTCAGATACGCTGACGTAGTAGTAATCCTCTCCGTCCCAGTTGTCCGAATTTTGCTTGTCATCCGCAATAAGGTTGGGGGTTGCGGCCGAGAGACGTGCGACGACCTCGTCAGAAACAAAATGGTGATGAATATCCAGAGATTTCAGGTGCCCGAGTTTGTTCGATGCAATGAGGGCCTCAGCCCCCTCGTCTCGCAATGTGCCGAGCGACAAGTCAAGATGCGAAATGCGCTCCAGCACCGGTGACGTGGCAAGTCGCACTGCAATCTCGTCTGCGAACAGGCAGTTGCGCAGGCCCAGGGTGTCCAGACCCGGAAACAACGCCCCCGCAAACAAGGGCTCAAGATCGTTCATACCTGTTGTCAATCCATAGTCATCAACGCCCAGCCACAGCTCCAGGTGGCTTAACGGCGCGTTGGCGTCGAGCGCCTCACGGGCTACAGCAGCCGGCATGCCGCCAGTTTCAACAACCAGCCTGGACAGCTTTTCGTGCCGGATCTTACCCAGGCGCAGGCCCTGCGATCCACGGGCGCCGAAGGATTGCAGCAGAGGAAACGCGGACCACAGCGGAGACATATCACACTGGTTTATCCATGATATCTCGTTTTCTTCGCCGATGATATCACCCACAAACAAGGCTTCCAGTTTTGGCAGTTTTGATTTGTTCGACACGAGAAATTCGATAGCTTCGCGTGGTGTTGCGTCGACCGGCTCGCCATCCTGTATCCAAAGACCGAGCACAAGCGCTCGGATGCTGCCGGATCCTGGCTCTGCGAGAAGACGATCAAGATAATCGGTGAGCATTTCCTCATCATCATAATCGCAGCGTACGCGAGGCGCGGTATTTGCAAGGTCCTGAATGTCGCCAGACGACTTGAAATCCTCTACCGAAATACCGTGAAACGTTTTGAAATTGTCAACGATCATGGCGGCCATTCTCCAATTGCGCACTGCGTTACCATCGGCTGACGTATCAGATTGTTCCTGCCATGAAAAGTTGCAATGGGTCAGCCGCGACCACCGCACTCTCTGCCAAAACGTATTGCGGGCAGAACACGCGATCTGTTCGAACAAGTCACCAGAACGCTGGCGCTAATCGGCCAACGCTCATCCATAATGATTCCAAGCACCACGGCATCGGGCTCGATGACGTTCAGAAGCTAACCGAAGCTCCATCTCCATAGATGCTCGATTGATGTACAAAGGGTCGAGAAGGTCGCGACTGAGAGATCAGCTAGGCTGCAATTACCGACGGCCTCGCCATCATCGCCACCTTCTCGGCGGCGAAAATGAAAGCGCCCCATCGTATCTCCACGAAAACAACCAGCGTAGTGTTTCTTGATCCGTGTGGTATTCAAAGGATCCCTTGCTCCACACCAATATTGTTGAGGCCGCTAAATATGTTCATCCGCCAGATGACTTATCTGATCGCGTTGGCACGCGAAAAACATTTCGCGCGCGCAGCAGAGGCATGTCATGTGACACAGTCAACGCTTTCAGCCGGGATCAAATCACTTGAACGAGAACTGGACATGAGGCTCGTGGTTCGAGAGCCTCGATTCTCTGGGCTGACCGCAGAGGGAGAACGCGTTGCCGAGTGGGCTCTTCAAATCATTGCCGACTATGACAGCCTGAAGCAGGATGCCGACCTTTACAGGAAGGGTTTGAAAGGCATTTTGCGGCTTGGCGTTGTTCCTGCAGCCATGCCAACCATTGCGGAGCTGACTAGGCCATTCTCGGTCAAGCATTCCAATGTCGAGATCGAGGTTCGTTCGATGGCCTCAACCGAAATCCAGAACGGCCTGGACAAGTTTGAGATCGATGCGGGCATCACTTATCTTGAAAACGAACCATTGAGTCGTGTTCGAAAAACGGCCATCTATCGAGAGCGATATATTTTCGCCACGTCACGCAATGGCCTCCGATCAAAATCGACTTCAATCACCTGGAGTGATGCTGCCAGACACCGGCTTTGTCTCTTGAACGAGGCCATGCAAAACCGTCGCGTTTTGAACAATCTTGCCGATACCATTGGACTGGAACTAAATCCAACAATCGTAACGAACTCGTTCCTCGCAATATTTTCGCATGTCAAAAGCGGGCATTACTCAAGCATCGTCCCGCATACATTTTCGTATATTTTCGATGGTTGCGAGAACCTGATCCTGCTCGACCTCATTGATCCGGTGCACCATCAGACAATCGGTGTGGTTACGTCCGACAGGACGCCACTAATGCCGATGGCGCGCGCCTTTATGGACTGCGCGACGCGTATCGATTTCAAAATGAACAGACGGATATGCGCCCCCGCGGGCTGAACGCCGAGCAAATACCAAACTGATACGAGCAATCTGCACGCACGAGACAACAGATCGATGATATCGATCAGTTGTCTCAACACATATGTTTGCATGACGATACCAATCCCCGCAGGTTCACAACCGCCGCGACGTGAGAGAAGCCTAAATGGTGCCAAGCGTTTCCGGCGAGGAAGCGTAAACAAGAGTGGCTGCGGTCGTTAATTCAAGCCCAACCAACTCAAACAGTCTCGATTGATCAACCGCCGTTGGTCAAAGCGCTTCCTCATGGAAATTTCCAATGAGGATTCAAATTCATGGCAAAAATCGTCTGCGTTCTATACGACGACCCTGTCAATGGCTATCCCAAGACCTATGCCCGCGATGACATTCCGGTAATCACCAAATATCCGGACGGGCAAACCGCACCAACACCCTCAGCCATTGATTTCCAGCCCGGTGCGCTTCTGGGCAGCGTTTCCGGTGAACTGGGCCTGCGGAAATACCTTGAAGGCGCGGGACACTCACTGGTTGTTACCTCGGACAAGGATGGCGCGAATTCCAAGCTTGACCAGGAGCTCCATGACGCTGAAATCGTTATTTCTCAGCCATTCTGGCCAGCATACATGACCGCCGAGCGGATCGCCAAGTCGCCGAAACTGAAGATGATCGTAACGGCTGGAATCGGTTCTGACCACACCGACCTTCAGGCCGCCATGGATCGCAACATAACAGTTGCTGAAGTGACGTACTGCAATTCGAATAGCGTTGCCGAGCATGTCGTCATGCAAATGCTCTCACTCGTTCGAAACTACATCCCGTCCTACAATTGGGCGGTCAATGGTGGCTGGAACATTGCAGACTGTGTGGAGCGTTCCTACGACATAGAAGGCATGCACGTTGGAACCGTTGCCGCTGGCCGTATCGGCCTTCGTGTGTTGCGTCTAATGAAGCCATTCGATGTCCATCTGCATTACATGGATCGTCACAAGCTACCTGACGCTGTCGAGAAAGAACTGAACCTCACACATCACACCAGTCTTGAAAGCCTGGCGAAGGCGTGCGACGTCGTCACGTTGAACTGCCCGCTGCATCCGGAAACGGAGCACATGATTAATGAGAATTCGCTGAAATTTTTCAAGCGAGGCGCCTATCTCGTCAACACCGCGCGCGGCAAACTGTGTGATCGCGACGCAGTGGCTAAAGCCCTGGAAAGCGGGCAGCTTGCAGGCTACGCCGGCGACGTCTGGTTCCCTCAGCCAGCCCCGAAGGATCATCCATGGCGCACGATGCCGTGGCACGGCATGACTCCTCACATTTCAGGGACATCTTTGTCAGCGCAGACACGTTATGCGGCTGGCACGCGCGAGATCCTTGAGTGCTACTTCGAGGGACGACCGATCCGCAATGAGTATCTCATTGTACAAGGCGGCAA
>JBKEAX010000349.1:0-6820 GCA_047972825.1 Hyphomicrobiaceae bacterium
CGCCTGGATCAACAGCGCTGTATTATGGCGGCCTTGATGACTTTGCCACCCACTGGCAGATTTCGCCGCGTGAGCCTTTCGAAAAAGTGCTGAGCGAGTATCCGCGCAGGTTCCAGGTTTCGGGCGATGCAGACGATCCCGTCGCGCGCGGCGCACTGCAGTTTGCGCGCAAGTGCAGTGTTTGTCATACCCTGAAGAAAGATGGCAAAAACCGTGCTGGCCCTACCCTATACAAGGTGTTTGGCCGCCCGATTGCCAGCGTACCGGGTTATCCCTATTCAAAGGACCTGAAGAACCTCGACATCGTCTGGACCGAGGAAACAGTCGCCAAGCTGTTCGAGCTGGGGCCAGAGAATTTCACGCCCGGATCGAAAATGCCGCTGCAGAAGATGACCGATCGTGCGCAAAGAGACGCCTTGATCGCCTTTCTCAAGGTGGCGACCGAACCCGGCAGCAACGATAAAGCCAGGCCGGAGAATGCCAGTGAGGAACAGCCGCCAAAACCCGGTGCGGCCAAACGGGTTGAACACTAGATCGCGTTCACTTTTCACGGAATCGCGAGCGCGATCTATTTTCTTTTGTTTTGAGCATGGTCTTCACGCCGAACCGCGTACACTTCGGCTGAACATGCGCTAGGGTCCAGACCCTGGCTCCGCGTCAACGAAAGGACGAAAATATGAAAGCGTTTTTGGCAAGTCTGGTTCTGCTTGTCGTGATTGGTATCGCCGCGGCTGCGGGGCTGAGCCTTGTGCCATCTGGTACTGGTGAGGTATCAGCGTCCAAAAACGTAAGGCTGTAGAAATTTTATCGCTGGCGTTGGTTGCAGGACTACGTCGCAAGAGCAATGCACAGGAATGGAATAACAACATGGATGAAGACCAACTCAACATGGCACTGAGAAAGTTCTTGAAACAGGTCGGTGTCACGTCTCAGCGAGAAATCGAGCGCGTGGCACATGCCGCGGCGGCCGCTGGTAAAAAGTCGATCACGCTGAAGATGCAATTGACGGCTGAGGGCACGGATCTCGATCACCACATTGAGCAGGAAGTTAAATTGGGGTGATGCCACTAGGGTCCAACCCCTGGGATCGGGCCACACGCTGCCCGGTTCGTATCGGCAGTAAACGCAG
The DNA here is from genome assembly GCA_047972825.1 of Hyphomicrobiaceae bacterium. Classification (GTDB taxonomy): domain Bacteria; phylum Pseudomonadota; class Alphaproteobacteria; order Rhizobiales; family Hyphomicrobiaceae; genus JAEUMD01. The sequence continues at coordinate 1,130 of JBKEAX010000349.1, forward strand.
CAGAACGAATGCCTCATGCACGTTGAAGATCCCCGCTTTCCGCCTCTTCTGACAGGCTGTGGCGTCAAGGCGCCGGTGCAGGCGTTCGCGGCAGCATGTCAGGGCGCGGCGAGCGGTGCCTATGGCGCAGCCGACGTCATATGGGCGCGCAATACCGGTCGCGTGGAAATGGCGCTGGTTTTAGAGCCAGATGTGCCAGCCCGCCGTGCCCGTGAAATGGTTCCGTTGTTTCAGCTTGCGGTGATTGAGGCGGTGGGTTCGCTAATGCCGCCCAAGACCTCAGTGCTGCTGCGCTGGCCGTCCGTGCTCCTTGTCAACGGCGGTATTGCTGGGAGTTTCCGCTTTGCCATGGCGCCTTGTGACGATGAGGAGGTGCCCGACTGGATGGTTGCAGCAATCGACATTGCACTTCTGCCCGAGGATCGCGATGTGGAGCCTGGCTACAGGCGCGAACAGACAACCCTTATCGAGGAGGGTAGCGAAACGCGCACTCGCAGCGATTTCCTTGAGGTGATTAGTGCATTCACATTGTCATGGATTAATTCCTGGCAAGATGACGGCATTGCGGCGTTGGCCGAAAGCTGGGTTGGCCGCATCGAGGGCAACCAAGACCCTGCTTTGATTGCCGCTGACCAAGTGCGGCGGGGAGATGAGGCCAACGGTGATGATGAAGCCGTTCGCGGTGTCAAGCACCGTGTTTTAGGGCTTAGCGAGGATCTCGGCCTGCTCGTCAAGGTTGGAGATGACAACGGTGAGGTGCTGACGCTGCCAATCAGGGACCTTGTCGAAACCTTTGCTGGCATCGGTACGGCGAATAACACGGCGAATGCGGAGCGCGGTTAGTGGAGATGGCGTCGTTCAAGCTGTTGAAGACGATCCGTTTCGATTCGAGCGACGACGCAGTTTTTGAGATCGCCGCTGGTGTCGATGAATGGGCCATTTCGGGCGCATTTGAATTTGCCAACGAGGATCCCGGCGAATTGACAGGCAAGCGACGCCAGGCTTTTGCAAACGGTTTTCTTGGCCTCGGCGGCTTTGGCCGCTCAACCTTCGCGGTCGTCAGCGCGGCCGATGAGGGGCAGCGCGCCGAGCTTACCTATCGTCTGGCCCGCCATTTCGTTGACCAATACGGTGCCCCCGACCTGGAGGCCGCCATGCCGGTGGCTGAGGGCGAGGTTGGATTTGCCGTTTCGCTTGCGGCTAACCAGCCGATAAATACGGTGCTGACGGTTCGCCGTACGGTTGCTAGTGATGGTGGTATCAAGGAGGAGTTCCGCACCATCCGCCCGCCAACAGATGGGCCGATGCATGCCAGGATCTGGACGATCGAGAGCGATGACGAAAACAGCAGCAATTGAAGCGCCGCGCAATTTCTGGAAATCGGCTGGAATGCACCTGCTCGACGTGGATGGCGAGGGCTGGCTGCGGGTAACGCCGGATTTCATCAGGGCCTATTTGACGCGGCCGGAGATCCACCCAATCGAGGAATCATGCGCCGCCGAAGTGGCGCTGCATGAAGCGCTGCTTGAATCTCCAGCGATGGAAGTCCCCGAGGTGCAGATCTCCGCGATTGCTGATGCTGATGCGGCGGAAAACTACCGTATGCTGCTGGCGTTCCGTGACCAGTTGCTTGCCGCAGGTACAATTGAAGGGGCCTACCTCAGGATCATGCGGCAGTCCAATGTGCGACTGCCGTCTGTATTCGTTGATCAGCTCGTTCACCTCATCTTGCGCAATATCCTGAAGGATGTGACCGATCCCATGCGGCTTCGTGCGGCAGAGCTTTTTTTCCGTGAGCAGGCGGTGTCGATTGATGATGGACGCATGTTGCTTGCGGATGAGGAAATCGTCGACATGCATGCGCGCGGGCTGCATGAGACGGGGCTCGGCCAGCTTCTGGCAGAAACCGGCACGCCGCAAAAGACAGTGACATTGGACGTCTTGAACAACGACAACGCAGATATCTACTGGGTGCGCTCGGATCGCTTCGATACGGTCATCGATTTTCGCTTTGAACTACCCGCCGTGGATGCCTTCTCACGCGTTATCGAGGACTGGTTGGCACACCTCATGCGAATTGAGGTGAAGGTCGAGCCGCGGCCTAACCTGCAGGATAGTGATTGGCGCTGGCACATCGGGCTCGATGTTGATGCAACGAACATCCTCAACACGCTCTACCAAGGCGAGGCGCTAGCAGCGGGAGGCATGGAACGGCTGATTGGTCTGTTCCGCATGCATATGCTCGATGACCGTCTGGTGATCGACCGCGTCAAGGGGCGGCCGGTTTACCTGGCGTTGGCCATGACCGATGCCGACCGTGTGCGAATGAAGCCGCAGAATTTGCTGGTGAACCTGCCGCTTGCCGCTGAAAGCTAGAGCATGTTCAGCCGAAGTGTACGCGGTTCGGCGTGAAGAACATGCTCAAAACAAAAAAAAATAGATCGCGTTCGCGGTTCCGTGAAACGTGAACGCGATCTAGAGCACCGGGCGACAATTGTGAACCATTCTGCCGAGGCGAATTTGCTCCAATCTCTTCGGCGTCCGTCTTGGCCGTAGCGCTGCTATGGCCTGCGACGGCCACCTCGATCTTGAACCAAATTCGCCCGGTGCTCTAACGCACTGCATTGTCACTTATTGCCCCCAAGGCGGGTAATCTGCGGGCCTACGGTTCAGTTCAGAAAATCGTCAGGGGTGCGTGGTGGCTTTCCGTTGATGTTGGCGGCAGTCTTGTCGGCCAGATAATCTTCCGTTGTTATGACACGCGGGCGTTCGCCCCCTTTGAAAGGGTCCCCCGGCATATTGGCCATGGCATTGACGCGGCAGTCATCGCACATCTGGATGATGGCCAGCTGTTTTTCGTCGGCGAACATGGAATGCGAGCGAAGCCGCTCGGTCACACGCTCGATCATGGCGCGCGCACCAAAGGTCTTGCCGCACGAGATGCAATTGAATGGTTCCTCCCCGTGCACAACCTCGCGTGAAAGGGCGGAGTTCGTGAAATTGTAACGCGGTTCAAGCGCGATGACCTTCTCCGGGCATGTCACTTTACAAACCCCACACTGCACACAAGCTGATTCCGTGATCGCCACTTCCGGCCGTTCTGCATTGTCACTTAGCGCGCCAGTGGGACAGGCGCCGACGCAAGCCAGACACAGCGTGCAGCCGTCTGCATTTATGGTGATGCGTCCGTAAGGTGCACCGCTTCCAAGCGCGATGATCTTCTTGGGGGTTGGCGCAGCCGCATTCAGTTTTGCCATGGCCGTGCGCGTCAAGTCGCGGCGCGTTCCGGCCAGTGAAAAGCGGTGTGCTGCTGTCACCCGCAGTGGTGCCAACTCGTGCAGGATGGCTTCCGCGACGAAGGGGTCAGCCTCCGCAATGATGCGCAGGCGTGGCCCGTCATAGCCAAGCGCGGTGAGGATTTCGCCTGCAAGTTCGGACTGCATCTCCAGGCCGGCGAGTTCGGCAGGCTTTTCCGGCGGAGCAAGCACCACGATTTGCTCTGCCCCTAATGCAACTAACTCCAGCAGCGTGTCGTGGCTCAGTTGCAGGACGGAGTTCAGCGCCAACGGCAGAACATTCGCTGGCAGGCCGCGTCCAAAGCGGGCCATGGCATCAATGGTTTTGCGGCCATGCTTTCCATCATGCAGCAAAATCACGGGGTGCTTGCCGCCGGCGTGGGAATAGGTGTCGAGCATGAGTATAGAGCGGGCGAGGATATCTTCGCGGCGTGGGTAGGCATAGCTTGCAGCGCCCGTCGGGCAAACGCTGGCGCAGTTGCCACAACCGCCGCATATGGCAGGGTCAATTCGCACATGATCCCCATCAGGGGTTATGGCGCCGACGGGGCAATGGTCGAGGCAGTTGCGGCACCCGACCTTCCCTGAGCGCGAATGCGCGCAGATGCCGGGATCATAGGCAATGTAGACAGGCTTTTCGAACTCTCCGACCAGATCAACAAGAGTGAGCAGGGCGTCACCGATAGCAGCCCTATCATCGGGCGGCACAGCGATATAGCCATCGCGGCGATCACCGGCCGTGAACAACGGCGCATTGCCGCTGACGTCAAGGATCAGGTCGCACTTTGATTTGGCGCCGTCGCGCGGCATGGCAAAATCGAGTGCAGAGCGCGCCGAAGGCAGTACCGGTGCAAAGCCGTCGACAATGATTTCAAAAGCACCAAGGTGCCCGGTTGCGCGCTTGATAACACCCTTGGCAATCGGTGCCGTGACTACGGATGGTGGAAGTGCATCTGAAGCGTCGGTCAGCAGCACAGTGACGTCAAGGCGATCTGCGAGCTTTTCTGCCGCTGCCAGCGCAGCTTCGCCTGGCCCGTAGACCAGACAGACGCCCGAGGATGTCAATGTCAGTGAATCGGCGGGTCTGGAAGAATGAGTGGCTTGCGCAATCAGCGCCGCCATCTTCGGCAACGATCCACCCTTGGCGTCAGACCAACCGGCATTTTCGCGAATATTGGTAAACCGCAATGAAAGGTCCGAAGTCGCGCGTTCCTCGGCAACCTCGCGAAACAGCGCTGCTTCCTGGGTGCAGGCAACATGCAGGCTGCCGCTTGCCCCAACGGATTCTTCAAACGACTTCAGGCCGGCACGGCATAGCTCTGAATGCACGAAAACCGGGCTGCTTCGACCTAGAGCGCGGGCCAGCTTTTCTCCGTCGATATCCATGGTCTGCTGGCAGTTGCAAACCAGAAGCTTGGCTTTTGTTTCAGGGCTCATGTCCGTTCCTGTTGGCAGCTATATTGCGAGAGGCGATCGCACAAGTTCTTTCTATATAAGGCGTTGGCGAGTGCGGCTTCCTGTATTATAAACTTTAGTTGCAAGCCTGATGAAGCCAGTTTTTTGGAGGATACATGTCAGGAGAGGTCAGTATCGCTCTGGGCGTTGTCGTTGCGCGGGAAAAAATCGATCATCCGTGGCAAGAGTACAGGTGGCGTGCGACAAGTGTTTTTCTTGACGCTCCGGTGAAATCAAACTGGCGGGTGCTGACCAACAAGCCTGGGTTTATACAATATCACGCGGCGACCATGCCATTGGTGCTTCACCGCAAGGAAACCATGTCATATCGCGTCAATCTCGCAAACGGGGAGCCATCGGTTTACGTCGTCTTGCGCGAGGATGGCGAAACGGAAAACGAGCATCCGGTAAGCGTACATACCGTTACAGCCTCGCCATTCGAGGCCCAGATGCACGGAGACATGGCATTCGACTCCGTCGATCGTGTGGTAATGCCCGAGCGGCTCGTGGCCTTCGTTGAGGCGTTTGTTGCCGAACACCTGACGGAAGAGAATTTCGTGAAAAGACAACGCCAGCCGCACAAGGCGGACGATGAAGTGCATCGGTTCGGCCAAGAGCCCATTGTCATGCTGCGTGAACGCATGGCTGCGCGCGAGGCGGCAAACGAGTTCGATAAGAATGGGGGAGGGCGATAGAGGCCCTTATGCTGATGGGGCTCCGATGTTCTCCGCTCCAGGCATCGCCGCAAAGTTGTGAAGCTTGGTTGGTTTGCAGACTGGTCCGATTGCGCGCTAACGACGGCGGCAGACCTCCACGGGTATGCCGGAGATGGGTGGCGGCCAAGCGCCAGCTGGATTTGGAAACGCAATGGCGACATCATCAAACGAGAACTTTCTGACCCGCTGGTCGCGGCTGAAGCGAGAGCCGGGCGAAGAGTTCG
>JBKEAX010000353.1:0-2224 GCA_047972825.1 Hyphomicrobiaceae bacterium
CCGCGTCAACTTGTCGATGGCCAGAAGACAGCCGAAAGTTGTCGCGTGGTGTGCTGTGCCGAACGCTTCGCCTGCATCGATTTGCAGCGCACCCGGGCCTTGTGCAACGCGCCCAGCATCATGGCTGCCATGAATGGTGAACCGGCCGGCTTCAACCGGCGGCAATGCCGCTTGCGAAAGAGATACCCAATTTTCGTCAGGCACGTCCTCGACCACGATTTCGCCAATTGCCTGCGCAGGCAATTGCAGCAGGTTCGCGAGTTCGACGCGAAGGGCCATGGGGCTTGGAGCATCGTCGAAATAGGCATCGACCTGCGCGCCACCATCAGCAGTTTCAAACATGGCGGTGGCAAGTGGTGGAGGATAGATGAGGTTGATAAGCGCCCCTTCCAGGCGGCGGGCAGTGTCGCGGTTTGCGAGCGTCAGGGAGATGCGTTGGCTGGGGCTGGACATGCAGTGACGGGCTCTTGGTAAGGGTTGGCTGGCAGCTTTGCAAAAGTAGAAGAAAAACCGGGATGTTGCACGGCCAGCCTGGTAATGGAAGAGCGTTTCAGCCGTGAGCACTTGTGTCGGCGTTAACGGTCACCGTCATCTCGTCGGTGCCCTCACGCGTGACTTCCGCCTGGCGAATAGCCGTTGCCACAGCGCCGGGATCACCCTCGAATTCGTAGCCCTCACCGCTTCCTGGTTCAGGCAGATGGTCAAGGAACACGTCCCACATCGCATCGAGATGCGCGGCCGCCTCGCCCGGCGGCATCGTATGCAAATAGCCATCTGCATCTTCAGTAACGATGCCGTCTGCTTTCAGTCGACTGAGCGCATCTTCCAGATCAAAATCGACATTCACCCCAAACTCGGAGGCGAGATATTGCTCGATTGCCGCGTCAATGGCAGGCAGATCCGAGTGGCGCGCGCGCTCCTTTACCAGAACGGTATAAAGCAGCATCTCCTCTTTCACGTCCTCCTCTGCCGCACGGTCGGCCAGCATGATCATGACGCCACGGTTATCAGCCATGGAATGGAAATAGAGGTTCTTGGCCATGACGACCATGTAACGCTGCTTCTGATTGAAAAAGCCCATCACTTGACGAACCGCCACCGCGCCAATGCTCGCCACGGCGCCTGCTGCAACAATCGGATTGGAAAACAGCAGCGCCAATTTACCCGCAGAGCTGGCAAGCCCCATTCCCAGGCCGCCAACTGACGTCGCACCAAGCTTAAGCTTGTCAAACAAACGGAACTTCACGACCGTGTTGGGGAACACCATCTCCAGGTCGGTCCGTGGGATATTCTTGAACAGCTTGAGATAGATATTATCTTCGCGCACTTCTGCCGGCAGCATTGCTCGCAGTTTCGTGACGATCTTCCGGGCTTCCTTGTGGTTGACCCGCTCCTTTTCCATGACCTCGCGGACACGAACATCGAACGGTTTCAATTTGAACAGCAGGCACAGGCGCTGGTAGATCGGTACATCGAACTCTTCCTTGCGCATGAACTTGCGTAAAGTGCGCTTCTCATGCTGCATCGTGGAGGCGCCCCGGTAATAGATCTGCACCTCCTCAAAGGCCGTGAAGTCGACGTGCAGGTCCAGCCCATAGTGCGACTCGTTCGTCAGGATGAGTTCGATATTTTTCGGCGATATGTGACGGTAGTTGGCCTGCTCCAGAAGATGGCGCATGCCAGAGATGACGCGCTGTTGCATTGCAGCGCGTTCTTCGTCGGTAAACTTGCGGGTTAAGAGCAGGTCTGTGTCGGGACTGAAGGGCTCGTACGCCTGCTCTAGCGCCAACGTCCGGCAGGCGTAACGTTGATGGCGCCAATAGTCGAGATACTGGAAGAACCGGCGTGCGTCAGCTTCCAACGCGCTGGGCCATGCCTTCGCGGCCGTCAACCTGTCCATTAAAGCAAAACGTGTGACGGGAATGAACGTCTCACGGTCAAACTCAGCGACATCAGACTGGTTGCTGGGTTGCTCAGGCTCTGGTTCCTGCCTTAACGAGATACTTACGGCTTTAGGAGGTTTGGCACTGCTTCGTGCGCGCATGCCTGCAACAGGTACCGTTGCCGTGGCCTCAGCGGACGACATTTAGCTTCCCTCCCAGATACGCGTCTTGCGGGCCCTCTACCCCGAGATTCCACAAAACCCCAGTAGCAACAATTCCACACTTCCCACTTCTATAACACCAACGCCTGCACATGCGATCCCCGACCGAATGAAGGCTCG
>JBKEAX010000397.1:0-1661 GCA_047972825.1 Hyphomicrobiaceae bacterium
CGAAAGGCTTCGATGGCGATCCCACCGTTCATGCGTTCCAAGAAACTCCAGTACCGCAGCTGACACCGGTTCCCCAGGCGCAACTCGAAGACGCCACGAAGTCTCTGCTGGCCGACCGCGAAAGCTGGGGCACGGCACCCACGCAAACCGCAGCGACAACGCCAGAAGCAGCAGGCACAGCTGGGCGTTCTGCCGAAGCAACAGATTGCGAAGCCAACCTGCGCAAGGCAATCGAGAGCGGTGTAATCCGCTTCGCCCCAAATAGCGTCTCGTTTGATACAGATAGCAACACCACCTTGGAGTCCCTGGAAAAGATCGCCAAGAGTTGCACCAAAGGCCGAATTCGCGTTGAAGGGCACACCGATTCCACCGGCCGCGCCGCCTGTAACAAGGCTCTGTCGGAGAAACGCGCCCAGTCTGTCGCCGATTACCTGTAGCAAGCCGGTGTCGATGCCAACCGCATTGAAGCTATCGGCTACGGTCAGGAAAAACCGATAGCGGCGAACAACACCCGCGAAGGCCGGGCCAAGAACCGCCGCATCGAGTTCACCGTGGTGGAGTAGCAATCCTGCGCATAATTAAGGATTTTCGTGGATCCAGCCGCGCGGAAAAATCATACAAATTGAAAACGGCGGGCCGAGAGCCCGCCGTTTTTTATTCCATATGATGGGTTGAAAACCTTGTGCTTTCGCGTTCGCCCCAACAAGCAGAACCTTGCACCTAGAGCATGTTCAGCCGAAGTGTACGCGGTTCGGCGTGAAGAACTCCGCGAGAAATAAAAGAAAAATAGACCGCGCTCGAGATTCCGTGAAAAGTGAACGTGATCTAAGCCTCGGTATATCGAGTGCGCATGAGCAAGCCAGTCCATGGAGCTGGCATCGCGGAGTAGGGCGGAAATTTTGCAACAGGGCTGCGGGCGGCAACAGGCGCTCAGAATTCCGTGGCAAGCTGACGGAAGGAAATCAACCGTTTATGCTTGCTGTCCCAAAGCTTTAGCTTGATAAGCGCAAAGCTCTTCCACAGCGTGATGCGGCGTACGTCCCTAAGCTCAGGGTAGTCCCGGATGAGTTCGGGCAGCCGGTAGTAGGGAACGCGGCTGTAGAGGTGATGAATGTGATGGATGCCGATATTGGCCGTCACCCATGCAAGCACCTTGGGCAAGTCAAGATACGAGCTTCCAAACAGCGCAGCATCCTGGTGGTTCCAGCTGTCGGCCTCTTCCCAGAATGTATCTTCAAATTGATGCTGTATGTAGAACAAGAACACACCGATTGTCGCGGCAAACGCAACGATCGGCAAATGCACCAGCAGGAACGGCCCAACCCCTACAAGCCACATCATCACAGCAAACAAGGCTGCGATACCTAGATTGGTCGCCATTGCACTCGTCCACGGACGCCATCCCCCCAACATTTGCCCGATAGGCAATCGTTGTTGAAGCATGAACACGAACGATGGTCCGATGCCAAACATGACGATGGGGCTGCGGTAGAGACGATACATAAAGCGCCGCCACTTTGGCTTGGCGAGATATTCGTCCACTGTCCAGGTTTCGATGTCGCCAACGCCGCGCTGATCAAGGTTGCCCGAGTTGGCATGGTGCGTGGCATGGTTGCGGCGCCAGACTTCATAAGGCGTCATCGTCAAGACACCGATGATGC
>JBKEAX010000502.1:0-5768 GCA_047972825.1 Hyphomicrobiaceae bacterium
GGTGACCATTCCGGGTTGCCGCGGAGCACGAGTATCGAGCGTAGGACGAGCGCAATTCCCTGCAGTGCAAGGAAAACAACAAACAAAAGTATGCAGCTCTTGAGAAGGAAAAGGCCCTGCAGGCCGCCCGCTTCCTGAGATGTTTCAAGCCGCGACCAGGACAGCTGCACATAGGGCAACGCCACCCAGAAGATCAAGGCGAGCATCGGGAACAGAAAAAAGATCGTTCCTCCAATGTTGATCCACGCCTTGGTTTTCAGGTTTGCGGTACCGTAGATGAGGTCGATGCGCACGTGGCCGTCATGCAGCAGGGTGTAACCGGAGGCGAGCAGGAACACGGCTGCATGCATCCAGATGTAAAGTTCCTGGAGCCACACAAATCCGATATTAAATCCATAGCGGAGTACAGCGACGAGGCAGGTGGTAAAGACCATCAGCAAGGTCAGCCAAGAAACGGTGCGTCCGACCGTCTCATTTATCTGTTCGATGGTCCGGATTGTCCATTTCATGCCGGCCATGTGCAACCGTCACGCATCGTTTCCCTCCCAATGTATGCTGCCCCTTTTTTGTTTTTTATGTTGACTGAAACACTGCAGCGGTTTGTCTTCAATCTGAAGTTCAAGCCGGTCATCAGCAGAGTTGGCGGCCACATGCGTGTGGGGCAAGACGTCACACTTACAAATCTTGATCTATCAATTCAAACGAAAACACCGGATACCTAAGCAACATAATTTTCGATGGTTCAGAATGCGGCTGTTGCCGAGTTCGTTTTGTATGCGCGCGCGGTGAAGCGCACTTTTCATTAATGGTGGCGCTTTTCTCAGTGTCGAGCAGTTCTTTGCCAGCTATCTGGAGTGGCTCAGACCGAGATGGATCGGGCAGGCGTGTGCTGTTTGCTTTGTCGCCGGTCTGTTTGAATGCGGTGCACCAAGATCAGTCGTTTGGGTGCAGGCTTGAATGCCGCTGATTTGCATCCCGATGGGCCTGTGCTCAATCCAATATAGATTTCGGCGGGTGTGAGTGCAGCCAAATCGCTCGACGCAGTGGTTCGCAGCCGCCAGGGAACAAAGTTGATTCCAGCCTGGTCTGAACCGCTAGATTGCGTTCTCTTTTCACGGAATCGCGAACGCGCTCTATCTTCTTTTATTTCTCGCGGTGTTCTTCACGCCGAACCGCTGCACACTTCGGTTAAACATGCTCTAAGGGTGCCCCAAAAGCAGGCCGACGAAGGCAACCCAAAGCGAAAGCGCCACCGCACATACTAATGAGTATGCGCCATTCCATTTCAGGCCAACACGCCAGGCGCTGACGCGAGCGATATTTCCAACCAGCATTGTGGTGGCGGTAAACGGGGAGCTTGCGCCACTCAATGCCCAGCCTGCTGTAAGTGCGGTAACAAGCGCTGCCGGTGACACGCCCATTTGCGTAGAGGTCGGCAACAGCGGTGCGATGAGTGATACTGACAAGATCGGGTTCATTCCGCACTGACCCGCAAGTGGGATCAACCAAACCAGCGACACGAGTATCACCCAGCCTGGTACAGCGGTGATATCAAGGTGTGATCCGGCAACGAGCGGGCCGACCAGCTTTGCGCCAATTGTGCCAATGAAGCCAGCCATGGTGAGCAGGACGAGCTCCGACCTGTAGCCTGACAAATCGCTGAAGACATATTGCTTAAGCTGGCTTTTGGTTTGATCAAGTGGAGCTTCATCGAGGTTTTGGATTGCAATCCAGCAGATGGAAACCAGCGGGACGACCAGCATGACAACGCCTACGGCCCTTATGCCTGTCACGATGTGAAGCGTGCCGATAACGATGACGAGCAAAGACAGGAGGGTGAGAAGCGGTAGAAGGTTTGCCCAGGTTCCTTGTGGCTTTTGGCGTTGTGGGGCTGGGACGGTAAGGCGCGGCTTGAAAATAGAATCCATGGCCCAGCCGAGCCCAGCGAGTATGAATGCGCTGACAAGGCAAAATCCAAGGGCGCCCGCCCAGCTTGCTCCGGGCACGAGCGAAGTTGAAATCGCAACGGCGAACGTCAGGGGTGACCAGGGCAAAGTGGAAACGAAACCGCGCTGAATGGCGAGCAGCATGCGGCGAAGGCGATGAAGACGAATCTCTTCATTGGGTTCTCGCCGCGCGCTTGCTTCTGCAAGATTTCCCAACAACGAAATGGCGCCATAGTTAAGGACCAGCGCGAACAAATGGCCGCCGGTTGTCAGTGCGAGGTAGCGGCGGCCAGGTGGTTGTTCGGCCAGGAAATGACCGCATTTCTCAATCGACGGCGAGGTTGCCGAAGCGCTACGCAAGCTCGTTAACGCGGTGAAAAACGCAGCAATGAAGGCGGAGCTGTTTAATGCGCTATTGGTAATCTGAAACCAGTTGTCGGTGGTGACGTAGGCGTAGGCTGTCAGGGCAACAGCAATCAGAATGAAAATACGGCGCGACCAGCTGACATGTGGCGTTGAAATAGCGATGTACAGCACAACGCCAATCGCCGCTGGATACCTGATGGCTGTCGAACCCGTCCATTCGAATATGAGTACGAAGAGCGTTATTGCCAAAAGGATCATGCCTTCGACCCGACCGGTGTCGTTTGTTTGTTCTTTATCGGCCGGGGTTGATGACATGGTTCTTTCAACGGCTTGTCAGCGCGCTTTCCCTTTGGTTTTGGCAATGACGTTTCTTAGCCAGGTGTGCCCTGCGTCGTCATCATATGATGCATGCCAGAGCATCGATATGGTTACTTCGGGTAGATCGACGGGAACGCGGCTGAGCGACAAACCGAGCTCCTTGGCAAAAATGCGTGCCAATCGTGAGTGCATCGTTGTGATAACGGGGGCACCGGCAACAAGAAATGGTACGCCCATGAAACGAGGCGTGACCAGCGCGACCTTGCGTGACTTGCCGATTTTCTCAAGGGCGTCATCAACCACTCCGCGTTCCCCCTTGCGCAGGCTGGTCAGAACATGTGGCAGGCTTACGTAGTTTTTTAATGAGATTGGCGGCTTGAAGCCAACGCGTTCGGTGTTGAACATGCACAGATAGGAGTCGGTTGTGAGCAGCCTTCGCTTGTGGTGGATCTGGCCATCGGGAAAGGTGCCAATGCCAATCCCGATATCTATTTTGTCGGCGTCTATTTCTTCGAGAAGCTGCCGTTCGTCCGTTGAGAAAAAGCGAAAACGCAACCCGGGCGCCTCTGCGCAAATCAAAGACAACAATTTCGGACCGATCAGCATTTCAACGCTGTCGGGCAGGCCGATGCGAAACGTCCGGTCTGCCTTTGCGGGATCAAACTCCTGATCGCGTGACACCAATCCCTGGATGCCGGACAGTGTGATGCGTATGCGATCGGCCAATGATACGGCCTTGGGTGTTGGGCGCATGCCATCGGGTGCACGTACGAACAATTCATCGTCGAACAACTGACGCAGTCTTGCCAGGTTGTGGCTCATGGCGGATTGACCAAGTCCGACCCGTTCCGCCGCCTTTGTCACGCTGCGTTCGGTAAACAATGCGTCGAAAGCAACGAGCAAGTTGAGATCAATGCGGGACATATTAGTGTAATCGATAGCCACTATGAATCCAATCGGTTGGACTAATTCAGAGGTTCGTACCATTCTCCGGTCCAGAGAGGAAGGCGCTTGTGTCCTTCCACAAGATCAGGAGCCCAGAACCATGGCTAATTGGAAAACCGCACTAGCTGCACTTGCTGTTGCAACCGTTGCTGCGACATCAGCCCAGGCGGCTGATCTGGCAGCCTACCGGGGGCACTCCGTCACTTTGAAGGATGCAAACGGCGTAGCCTATTATACCGTAGACAAGTCTGGATACCGGGTCGTTGTCGCACTCGCTGAATCTGACAGCAAAGCGGTTCGTTTCGAAGCCGTGCTTTCCTCGCCCGGTCAAAGCGTCGTGATTTCAGCGCCAGGCACGCGCGGACAGGCGCCGGAGCGGATCGAGATCAGCCGCCAGGATGATCGCGTCGTGTTGCGGCAGGGCGCCGTCACGAATTGAGAAGGGATGTAGCTTTCGTTCACCGGTGATGGCATGTGTTTGCTGCGGGCACGGCTCTGATGATCAGGGCCGTGTCTGCGGCATTTCTCCCAGGGGGCCGAACCCTGCATTTGCGTTAATTGCCTCGGACGACTTGCTGGCCATAGGTGTTTCAGATGGGTTAAAGTCCTGCGTGGCATAGCACCCAATTTGGTGGGTAACTTGGTTGTTCAGGTATAACGCCACAATCGCCAAAGGGCGGAAAACAACAATTAAAAAGCTAGCTCAATGGATTTTCTGAATTGTGTGGCTGAGGGGCGGTTCGGATGGTGTCGCGCCTGGCAGGATGGAGTGCGGGCCGGGTGCGGAATTGGTTTCCGCCTTAATTCGGTGCGGCGTTTTGAGGTTTTGATAGGTGTGCCATTGTACGTGGTGGAAAACCAATGAGTGGAGCGCGTGAGACGAGCGCGGGAGCATCAACGGGTGCATCAGTAGTGCGGTCATCGATTCTTATCGCCGATCGAAACCCCGTGGTGCGCGCAGGTCTGCAGGATTTCATCTGCAAGGATGGTCGTTTCGATGTAGCGCCGGCCGTGGAGACCGGCGCGGCTCTCGTGGACCTGTGTTTGACCAAGGATGTTTGCGTCGGGGTTATTGGCTGGGTCTTGCCGGACATGACGGCGATAGATCTTCTTGAACTTGTGAAGCGGCGCCAGCTGGCAGCACGTTTAATTATTTATGCCGGGGAAGACGGGGCGGAAAACTTGCGCCGCGCCGTGCGCGCTGGTGCGTGGGGCTTTATTTCCAAGAATGAAGATCCAGCTGCGTTGCTTGATACGATTGCAACCGTGGCGCGCGGGCGGCTCTGTCTCCCCTACGTGGACCTTGAACGGTTAACCAGTGATCCTCTCGATCTGCTGACGAAGCGGGAGCGGGAATTGCTCGGGGCTTTGGCGCAGGGCTGGACCAATTTGCAGATCGGTGCGCGGTTCGGCATATCGGGAAATACCGTCAAGTATCACCTCAAGAATCTCTACGACAAACTTGGTGTCAAAAACCGTGCGATGGCTGTCGCGCTCTATATGTCATCGCCGTCGGCGGTCCCCGTGCAGCAAGGCAGCGCGATGGAAGATGAGTGGTAGCGTTTTGCACCCGTCCTTTGCTGTGGGCAGACGTTGAGGTTTGCAGGGGCCGGCGCCTAGGGCCCGGACCCTAGGCTTAGAACCGTGCACAGGGCGAATTCTTTCTGACTAGATCACGTTCACTTTTCACGGAATCGCGAACGCGCTCTATTTTCTTTTGATGCTCGCGGTGTTCTTCACGCTGAACCGCGTACACTTCGATTGAACATGCTCTAATGGAAGCAATGCTTGCGGGCTGTTCGCATATGCGAACAAGATTGCTGCATCGCCAAAGCGTATTGGATAATCCGGGTTAATAGATGCGGCCATTATCTATGTGGTTTTCTTTTATATGTGCGACTGCAAGCGAGGTGGCATCGATGGATGCTGCTCAGGCGATTTCAAAGCGCAAGCCAAGCTGGAACGCTGCACGCACTGCATTTACTTGGCTTTAAGTGCTGGCGCGTGTTCTTGCTTCAGCTCCTGGTGAACCCACCATATCGGGTAGGTGCTGGCCTACACATAAGCGCTGTCCTATCCTTTCAGGTGCGCTCTTTCCTACCCGGACATGCTGCGAATCTGTCCATTGGGGTGTTGCCCTCAAGCGGGATCCGGTGGATTGTGCGTCCCGGTTGCTGAAGCGTCCTTTGTCAC
>JBKEAX010000518.1:0-3174 GCA_047972825.1 Hyphomicrobiaceae bacterium
AAGGCACAGCCGCATCTGCCGACTGCCGGGTTTGGCAGGCAAGCTATGGTGGCGCGCGCGCAGTGATCATCAAGGCTTCCGATAACGATCGTACCAACTACACGGTCCTGGACGTCAACGAAGGTCGCGAACAGCGCGAAGTTGCTGCCTACATTGCCGCATACGCTAAAAACGGAACGTCGCTGGGGACTTTCAATGATCCCAACACCGCCCTGAGCAAAGCATTCGAACTCTGCCCGGAAAACTGACGGACAGGATCGGAACTTGGCGCACGTGCGGCGCGACTTGGAGCATGTTTGGCTGACTTGTGGAGCGGCTCAGCGTGAAGAACATGCCGAAATAAAAAAGCACAGAGCCCGTTTACAAAACCCATGAGAAGCAAACGAGCTCTGGCGACCAGCTGCGCTGGAATGAAGGCTTGAGATTGCTATTTACGGCAGCGACTAACGACTGGCTGTTTGAACTTCGAACGTAAAAGCCAGCACAACGTCGTCTGGGGGAATGGGACTGAACCGTTGGGTCGAATTCGCGGCCCAACCTCCAGAGGCATTTCCGGATGCGATTATTTCGTCATTTGTCACCCAAAACCGATCGCTTCGTCAGGGTTCCGCAGCGTAACGGCTTGTCAGCCGCAAAACTTGAACGCATCCAAGCCAGGTTGCGAACTGCGCCTCTCCTATTTGCCATCGCCGCTTGCATGTGGACCCCAACTGCAAGCGCCGCAACACGGCTTCCTGAAATCCGCATCCATTTTCACAACCGCGTGCCCGATTGCGTCACGCCGGAACGGCTCATGGCGTTTTTGAGAATACGCAACGAACGCCTGCCCACGCGCTTTCGCGACATCGCCAAATGGTACAGGCATCATGGCGAAGCCCTGCAGGTTCGCTGGGACTATGCCTTCTTCCAGATGGCGCTTGAGACCAACTTCCTCACCTACCGACGAGGCAATGGCCGCCCCGGCGACGTGAGAGCATCACAGAACAACTTTGCTGGCATTGGCGCGACAGGTGGCGGCGTGGCAGGGGAAAGGTTCCCTGACGTCGGAACGGGCGTACTTGCACAGATTGAGCATCTCGTCGTCTACTCCGGTGAAAAACTAGACCGGCCCGTCGCGCGACGCACCGCGCTGGTCCAGAACGTCGTCGCCAAGAGCAGCAGACGCTTGAAGCGTCCCGTTCGTTTTTCTGATCTTACCCGCAGATGGGCAGCAGACCCGCGCTACGCTGCGTCGATTGCCTCAATCGCCGGGAAGTTCAATCAGTCCTATTGCAATGCAAAGACGACCAACGATGATCGCAACCGAAAAATCAAAACCGCGGGACTTGCCGCGCATAGTGAAAAACGCTCCCACCTGATTGGCCCGCGCCGTCACGGCCAAGAACCAGCAATGGCGAGGCAGGCCGTGGTGCCCCACCCAGTACCCGCAAACCGAGAGACAACCCCCAGCCGCCAAATTGAACCAACTGAACCCGGACGACGACTTTCGTTGTCATCAGACGGCATGCTGTCCGGATTGCAAGACCTTGCTCGCAACCTCACATCCCGGCCTGAACCAGAGAAAATTATCCCGCCACGCCCGCGGCCAGCTTCGCACGCTGCACAGGTTGCCGCGAACAATTTTGAAAAGTGACGGCGCCCTGATTCGCGACACACTCTAATGTTGCGGCCCGAGATACTTGAGGGCCGCAGAGGACAAGGCACCGCCAACCACACACGGTATTCCAACTTGCGCCTGCCCCATGGCACCTGCCGCCACGCAGCCCAGCGCCAGTGCCGTTTGCCCAGCCTGCCCCCACCATACCGTATCTCGATGCGACTGCGGCCCTTTGAGCTTGAGTTCCTCGATAGCTTTCAAGGCATCATTCTTGATGCGCTTGATCTCAAACGTCTCCGCCGCTTCGATCACCTCCGCCAGTGGCCCGCGAACAACGGCCGGCTGCGTGTTCATCTCAGACTTCATGATATCGCGCAGATCCTTGTCGCGCGTGGCGTTGGTTGCCAGCGTCCACTTCGCCATGGACCCGATCGTCAGCTTCTCCACACTATCGCGGTCGGCCGTCCAGGCGAGCGCGGCAATGATGCGCCTGGCCGGCCCTGGATCCCCGGTCGCGAAGAAAAGCCCCCAATAGACGTCGACGGCGAATGCCCCCGTCGCTTCGGTCATCAATCCATCCAGTCCCGCACCGTCGCGGTAAAGATAGCGATCAATAAGAACCTTTCTCGCTGGCATGCGCTCGACGAATTCCGCCAGCAGGTTACGCCAGTCGCCGCGCTCTGAAAAAACAATGGCCTTGATCAGGGTCACCTGGTCGGTTGGCGGCATTGGAAACATCTTCGCGATGAGATCGCTCGCCCCGCTCCCGCTGTCACGGATAATGCCTGCAAGGAATCCGATGTAGATGCCTGCCTCCTCAGGCTCGCGCAGCATGCCAAGTTGGCCCATCGCGTGCACCATACCGGGAATGCGCTTTTCGTCCTTTTCCTCCCGGTATGAAGAAATGAATGCCAGCACATGTTCGGCCTTGGCGAATTCCGCATTGGCCCTGCTTGCACTCGCAGCATATGCGGGCGCTGTACCGGCCGACTGCAGCAACACAACAAAAAGGGCTGAACTGAAACACGCAACAACAAGACCTATGGCAGTAATTTGCCTTTGAACAGACCGATACAAACGGTTACGGCCTGCACAGCCTCGCCCAAACGCTTGCCGGCGGTATTCACAATATTTGGATGGCGAGCGCACAACGTCCTCCACCGGTTTCACGTTCCTGTTATTCCGCCATATCAATCACCAGTCCAAGACGGAGCGGCAATTTTGTGACGTGGGTCATGTGGGTGCCATAACGCGCGTCTTTGCCGCGCTTTGAACTGCGTGCGAAGTAGCATATCTGAAGTATGCAGACCAACGCACGTCAAGGCGCAAGATGATCGAAACAAGCCAGAACAACCAACCCGGCGTCACAACAAACGAGACGCAGCGCGTCGCCAACACTTGGCATGCACTGAGCCCACAAGAGGCCATGACGGCGCTGCAATCGCGCGAAAGTGGGCTTGCCCCGCAAGAAGTCGTCGCCCTGCGAGCAAGGTTCGGCGAGAATGCGTTACCTGAGGAAAAACCCCGCACGTTGCTGGCTCGGTTCATTGCACAGCTCAACAGCATGCTCATTTACG
>JBKEAX010000527.1:0-4227 GCA_047972825.1 Hyphomicrobiaceae bacterium
ATTGAACAAACTCGCGACAGATGCCGAGGCGGCCGGCATCACTATGCACATCCTGGTTGATGCCCGCGACGGCTTGCTGGACGGCGAACATATCCGCAAGGTTGTCCCCAACTGGAGAGAGACGAGCATCTGGTTTTGTGGCCCCGTCGGCCTGGGAGAGACCTTACGCCGTGATTTTCTGGCGCACGGATTGGACCTTGAACGCCGCTTTCATCAAGAGCTTTTTGAGATGAGATGACGTGATGTGGATGTTGTTGAGCAGGTCCAGACCAGCATTCGCAGGTCTGGACCACCGTCTACACGGTTCACGACGGCACTCAATCCTTGTTGCTCGCCTCCACGCAATCACCGGCTGAAGACACCTGCCGGGTCAATCCTCGTGACCTTGAGAATGGCTGACACTGCAGCGATGGCGCACATGCCGAGGGTGACGGCGAACAAGGCGCCAGCCAACCCAGGTGTCATAACGATATTCAACGTTGTGTCCTGCGCCGACCAGATCACCAGTAACGACAGGATCATGCCTATGGTGTAGCCGATCAAACCGCTAATCAGGGCTTGCAGCAGAATGACCTGATGAATGTAGCCGCCTGACGCCCCCAGGGCGCGCAGCGTTGCGAACTCGTTCAAGTGGTCCTTGGTGGATGAGTAAAGCGTTTGGGCGACGATCACCACGCCCACGATCAGACCGAGCAACGCACCGGCAATTAACGCAGCGCCAGCGCCCGTCTGGAAGAGCCAATAATTCAGCGAGCGCTTACGGAACTCGCCACGCAGCAGCACCTCGGCATCAGGCAGACGCTCTGCCAGTTCCTGGCGAACCTGTTCAACATTTGCGCCGGGAGAGACGCGCACCAGCGTGTAGGAGGATTCCCGTGCTGATGCGCCCAACAGGGCTAGCGCGTTCTCCCGCTTGGTGAAGACGTAGGGCAGCGTAGTAAAAGAACGGATACGCTTGTTAACAGCAGCAACACGGACCTTCGTACGGTTGATCTCGGCAACATCATCCAACTGTTTGATACCCAGATCCTTGAAATAACTCTTGTCGACAGAAACTGTGAAGGGTGCTGTCAGGTCGTTCAACGAGCCTTCAATGATGTTCCAAGGGGCAAGTCCACCATCGGTCCAGTCCGAACCGACAAGCAGAACCGTGGTGGTTCCTCCGGCTGGTTTGCGCCACTTGGAGAAACCGACGAGCAGGTTCTCGACGCTCTCAACACCAGGCACGGAAAGAGCTGCGTATTTTTCCTGCCCTGCCATGATGGAGGGGTCGTCGAAGCTCTTAGTGCCAAGCGGAACAATCCAGATCTGTCCCTCGGTCTGATCGATGACGCGGGCGATCGTGCGCTCAGAACCAAGATAAAGACCGCACTGAACTGCCACAAGAACAACCGAGAAAACGATGCCGGTCAGCGTGACGATGAGGCTCAGACGGTCATGGAAGAGATTGCGATAAGCAAGCTTGGGGGCCATGCGGACGGCCCGCTTGAAATCACCACCTACACCCGCAGCAGCCGCCAGATCGGCCATCAGCACTTCTTCGGCGGTTCGTTCGACACCTTCGGTATTTGTGTCTCCGCTCGTTTCCTTGGTCATTTCTTCACTCCTGCCCGCCTGATGCAGACTTTCAGCATGGCCGTTTCATTTGACCAGATCAATTGCTCACGGCCCAAAATGGTCAAGGCCTGTTGTTTGAACGCCTGAAGACGCCCAGCCGGCTCACGCGTTGGTGACCGGCTGGGAACTTCGAATGGTTATTGGCAAGGCACCGTGATGGTGAGGCCGGCGCTTGGCACGAACTTCTTGCAATCAAGCGGCTTGGCGGGAGCCGGCGGTGCAGCAACGACCTTCTTGTTTTCGGCGACAATCACATTCGGCTCACCGATGGCGATGTCGGACCACTGGAATTCAGGGCGGACGGGCAGCGGTGCAGTCTGCGGGGCGGCCGGTTCAATCTCAGCTTGCGCAACGTCCTGCTCCTGCTGGCGATCTTTGTTCAAGCGGGCAAGGCGGCGGGCATCGGCACGGGCTGCAGCGATCCTTGCGCGGCGAATGTCAGCTGCTTTTTGCCGGCGTGCTTCAGCGATCGCAGAACGGCGGGCGGCTTTTTCGGCAGCGCGCTTCTTGGAGATGATCGCGGCGCGACGCTGCGCAGCGTAACTGTTGCGATGTGAATGGTGGCTGCCGCGGTAGGAACTGCCACAACTTCCGCATGGCCGGGCAACGAACGAACCGAGCGGATAGCCGAATTTGAGACGAACGCCACCACCGGCTTCGGCCACGGGGATCAGCGCGGTGTTGGTGATGAAAACCGTTGCGGCGGCGGCAGCGATGGTGAAGATCTTGTTCATGACGGGCTCCTGGATGTTGGGCGCTGTGGCCTTGTTGGTTGTCGGGCGGCGAGGGCGTCTCGCTCTTGACTTGATGAGATGATGCCTGCTTCCACCAAGCCCGGCTGTTCCAGCCGGAACAGGAGCAAAAGTTTTTCAACACTTTGTTTTAGCTATATTTTTATCGTCAGGACGAAAAACGGGCTTTGGGATGAAGCCGTTTTCCATTTGCTCAACTGGCGGAATTTAGGGCGATGGTCGCAGTTGTTGCCGTTTCGGCGCGTCCCGCGAGCTGGGCTGCGAGGCGATCGGCAAAGCACACCATACGCTCGACGACGACATGACGTTGACGATCCACGGTTACGATGTGGTAGCAATCATCGAGCACCACCATGTCGACCATGCCCTTGAGATTCTTCTGCAAATGCCATGCGTTGTTGAGGTCGGCGTAGTCGTCTTCGCGGGAATGCATGATCAGGGCTGGTTGCTCGACCTGGCCCAACGCAGGCAGCAACTTGTTGACAAGGCGATGATGCTCAAGAACGGCGACACCCGGCTTTTCGGGCAGGTTTGCAACGGAGGCGCTGTCACTGCTAAGCGCTTTGCGAATGAAGTCGCGAATGCGATCATCCTTGATGCCGTGCGGCTTGATATCGGGAAACCTGAACAGGTTGGCAAACCAGCTGTGACGTACCAGACGGAACAATTGTGCATACCAGGGGATCATCCAGCCATTCAGCCAAAACGTGGGAGCCAACAGCGCGGTGCCCTGCACCTTTTCGGGGTGCTTTGCCGCCAACATCAGGCAGAGCAATGCACCGGTGGAAAGCCCCGAGCAGATGACCACATCGCATTCCTTGCGTAATTCATCGAGTGCGGTTTCCGCGCTATGAAGCCAGTCCTGCCAAGTGGCTGCCTTTAGGTCGGTTTCTGAACCGCCATGCCCTGCGATCAACGGGCAATGCACTGTGTAGCCCGCGCGAGCCAATCCATGCGCGACATAGCGCATCTCCGCCGGTGTTCCGGCCAGGCTGTGGATCAGAAGCACGCCAACGCGGCCACCCTGGATGCGATATGTTGTATCTTTTTTGGTCGTCATGGCCCGAGGCTCCAGTTCAAGATTGATGCTTGAACGTTAGTGATGGAGCGTCGGACGCGCTGTTCCGGCGGTGACAGGGGGAAAACCCCTCAATATTTCCCTAGATTCGCGTTCGCTTTTCACGGTATCGCGCCCGCGCTCTATCTTCTTTTATTTCTCGCGGTGTTCTTCACGCCGAGCCGCGTACACTTCGGCTGAACATGCTCTAGTCGTCCTTGACCTGGGAGTATTCGAACGCGAGGTGGTCGATGAGGCTCCGCACGGCAGGCAGCAAGCCACGCCTAGTCGGAAAGACCGCATGCACGACACCGGGTCTGGGTCGCCAATCTGGAAGGATATCAACCAGCGCACCAGTTTTGATGTCATCGGCGATCACCATCATTGGCAATTGCGCGACACCAACACCAAGCAGCGCCGCGCTTCTTAACTGCGCGATGTCGTCGGTGACCAGTCGGGGCGCGTAGGGCACGCTTGCAGTCGCACCATCGCGCGCCTCCAGCTGCCAGACATGCGCACGATGCACGGGCCCACAGCCAACACTTGGCAACTCGGAGAGACTTGCCGGCACCGCGGGCACCCCCATTCCCGCCAGGCAACCGGGGCTGGCGACCAGCCTCTGTCCGCTGTCACCGAGCACGCGCATGACGTGATCCGTCTCATCGAGTGGTGGAAAGCGTACGCGGATCGCCACGTCGATACCATCGCTGATCAGGTCGACGCGACGGCTGGTACTCTCAAGGTGAACGGTAACGCGAGGGTTGGCTGCCAGGAACCGCGCAATCATGTCCCCCACCTGGA
>JBKEAX010000557.1:0-5996 GCA_047972825.1 Hyphomicrobiaceae bacterium
CTGGACAAGATGGGGATGATAAGGATGCAGCACCGCCGCAACCATCGGGCAAGGGCTTCAACGTTCCAACTGAGAAAGACCTCGATCAGGCGTTCGATTATTTCGAAGGCATGCTGAAAAAGTTCCGTGAACGACTGAAGAAGTTCGAGGAGGATGAAAACAAGGACAAGAACACGGTGCCGTTGTGAGGCATTGGGCTGAGGTGTTGGGGCCCATATCTGGATAAGGCAATGTGATGGACACCGAACCGAGGCGCGGCATGAGTGGTACTGCAATTTCGGGCTTTGATAGCTCAGGCGGAACAAGTGGTTTTACGGGGCTGATGCAACGGGCAGGGACGCTCAAGGTTGCAACGAATGGTCCAGGTTGCCGCGAAATCACGCGCGAGGTTGCAGGTTGGCTCAGCGGTGCGGGGGCACGGGAAGGCATGGCTTACCTCTTTATCCGACACACCTCTGCCTCCTTACTTATCCAGGAGAATGCCGACGCGGACGTGCAGAAAGATCTCATCGATGCGTTGCGGCGTATTGCACCGGAAGGCACGCACTATCGCCATGATTGCGAGGGGCCTGATGACATGCCCGCGCACATCAAGGCAATGGTCATGCCAGTATCGCTGGCAATTCCCGTTCTGGGTGGTCGTATGCGTCTAGGGACTTGGCAAGGCATCTATGTTGTTGAGCACCGGGCCAAGCCGCATACCCGCGAAGTGGCATTACAATTCACTGGTAGTGTTGATTGATGCGTAGTCATGCATCCGGCAATCATAGTTCATGAGGCGGGCGGACGGACGTTACGAACTGTTGCGTCGCTGCTTCAGCCTTAGCTTCTGCATTTCGCGGTCATAGAGAATTTGACCGCCGGGTACGCGGATGTCACGTACCAGCTCCAGGGCGTTCCGGGTCGGGGCGGGGGTCAGTACCGAGACGAGCAGCGTGGCTATTGTTCCAACCGGTAGCGCCAAACCTGCGGCGATAATATCTGCAGCACCAATCAGACCAACTTCGCTTGCCAGTATCGCTCCTGATGCAATCGTAAATCCCGCGATCATTCCGGCTAGCGCGCCAAATCCGTTAATGCGTTTCCACCAAATGGAAAGGACCAGAACGGGAAAGGCTGTCGCGCCAGTGATGGCGATGGCCCACAAGAGGAGTTTGAGCGGGTCGGCAGGCAAGGCGAGTGCCAGCAGCATGCTGACGCCAAGTCCAATGGCCAGCATGGACCGTGCTAGGGCCAGGCGGACAAGGTCACTGCGAGGTTCCCACGAAAACCCAGTCACGATGTCTTCGGCGATGACGTTGCCGAGTGCGACCGCCGTTGCCCCTACAGTCGCCAAAGCCGCTGCAATCGCTGATGCCGCGGCAAGGTAGACAAACGCCGAGGGCAGGCCGGTAGCTATGGGTAACGCCAGAAAAACGCCATCGCGTGCGAAGGCAATGGAGTCAAGCGCTACGCGCGTGGCGTCACTCTGAATCTCGACCAGGCCGTAGGAGCGCAGCATCTCCAGCCATCCGGGCAACTGGCCTGGTTCGCTCGATAAGACGAGGTCCATGATTGGCGCGCGCATGTATGCCGCGATTGACGTCATGGTCAGCACGAGCACTCCAAATACGAATGTGGCCCATCCAAGGGATTTGCGTGCTTCGTGCACGCCCGGTGTCGTGGACACGCGTGGCAGCAGCCAGGGTGCTGCGGCAAGACCAGCCATGACGATGAACATCGTTATGACAAATGCTGCTGGACCGATTGCACCAAAGGGTGTGGCAAACGGTTTGGCGATTGTCGTAAATCCAGCTCCTGGTAGCGAGAATGCGAACGGTTGTGCGGCCATGGAGGGAAAGGACAGCGCCGCTTCTTGTTTGAGCAGGCTGCGAACGATCGGGCCGTAACTAAGCTGAGGTATGGGCAACTTGGTTACGATCACGGCGACCATTGCGGCAGGTACCAGGAATGCGAGTAGCACCGTGATGGCCTGAGCGGCATTGGACCATGACAACCCCCGCATGCCGCCGAGGACGACAGTGGCAAGAACAATGCAGGTAAATGTTATTATGAGTATTGGATCGGGAGTTGTGGTGAGCCAACCGCCCACCGCGCTTGCGATTTTCAGCTCGGCAACGATGAGCAGAAGCATCGGTACAGCGAGGAGCAACGCTGAAACGAGGCGGAGCAGGCGGCTCTCGAACCGGCGGCCGAAGAAAGTCGGCACCGAGTAGGCTCCGAATTTCCTCAAGAATGGTGCGAGCAATACGGCCATGAGGACGAATCCTGCAAGGCCGCCAATTGTGATAGCCAGGGCATCAAATCCGCTGACGAAAAAAGCACCTGTGAGTGCGACGAGGCCAGTACCGCCGAGTGCCGTTATTGCGAGAGCCATGCCTGTGATGATGGCGGGCACACGCCGACCCGCAGCGAAATAATCGAGTGGCTGGCGCGTGGCGGAAGCAACGCCTATCGCGCCGTAGAGCACGACGGGTCCAATGAGCATCATCCATCGAATAAACCGGTCTGCAATACCCAGTTGTTCGAAAATCGCGGCCAGGAAAAAGATTGCGGAAAGCGCACTGGCGAAAATGCCAAAGTAGGTGCCAAGGCGCGGGTTAACGCGACGTATGTGATGTGTAACGTTCATGAGAATCTCTTTACGTCACGTTTTGGGGTGGGTGCCGACGTCCTTGATTGCGCGCGATTGATGGCGCCATACACGTCTTGTCGGGGAAGGTCGCAAAAACAGCAGTATCCACACGGCCTGGAGTTCCCACTTTGATGCTTGTTCTTCTACGTGGATCTGCGCATCAAGCTGGAACGCTAGCAGTTACTTGATTGCTGTTCAGTATTCACTGGTGTCAATCTTCATGCGCGCCATGCCAATGGTCGATTGCATCCTGCCGGTTTACGAAACTCGCGACTGTGGCCACGGCGATGACGAATATGCCGTGTGCGGTGAGAATATAACCGATTGGAAAGCCGAGGAACCTCTCGGAGTTAAGTGGCGCGCTGTAGAGGGGCAATACAATTATCACCAGCAGGAAGGGCAATAGGCTCACCAACATCTGCGTTTTGGTGTGCCGCCAGTAGGGTTTTCTTTCTTTCCGTTCGATCATTTCGTTCCCGCCTTATCTTGTTGGTGGGGCAGCAGCGATGGCCCCGAGTTGCCAAATGTGGCCGCCGTAGACTTGCCCTGTAGCCCTGTGCCAAGCCGGTTGGTTCGGATGCAGTATGGCATGGCGACGGCACTTGGCGATTCCTGGGCTTTTAAAACGCGTCGCGAATTCACAGATTCGCTCATCACGTTTTAAGTGTTTGATTTCATGCAGGTCATTATTGCAAAACTGCTGCACACTTGTGGGCGACCGGTATCAGTTGGCCATCTGTCACCTTTCTGCGAAGGGGCGTACAGCACCCATTGGTAAACTTAACACGTTGCGCGCGGGCTTTCGTGTATCGAAAACCCACACAAACTCTTGCTTAAATCCGCATCTGTGTCAGAACTGCGACGCAAAGCTGCAAAGTTCCGGGTCGTGACGTTTATTGCGTGTCACAGCGCTCGCAGCGGCGGTGATGAGCTTTCCAGGAGGTGAAATGCTGTCCTACCGGATCATAATTGTCGATGATCATCCCTTATTTCGCGGGGCACTCAACCAAGCTCTATCAGCTTCCCTTGAGAATTCTGAAATTATCGAGGCAGGATCGCTGGATGAATTGACGGCGAAACTGGTGGATGGCCTGGAGGTCGATCTCATTCTTCTCGATCTTACAATGCCGGGTGTGCAGGGTATTTCCGGTCTGGTTTTTCTGCGCGGACAGCATCCTGAGATTCCCGTCGTCGTTGTTTCAGCAAATGACGACCCGGTAACAATCAGGCGTTGCATGGATTGTGGGGCATCGGGCTTCGTGCCCAAGTCGCAACCGGTCGAGCAGATCCGTTCTGCAGTGCGCTCCGTATTGGACGGCAACGTGTGGTCGCCGCCTGGTGTTGACCTGACCAGCGCTGGCGATAGCGAAACGACAGATCTGATTGGACGCCTATCATCCTTGACGCCTCAGCAGGTGCGTGTGCTCATGATGCTTGGCGAAGGACTGCTGAACAAGCAGATTGCCTACAAGCTTGGTGTTTCGGAAGCCACGATCAAGGCGCATGTGTCTGCCATTCTGCAGAAACTGGGCGTTGACAGTCGCACGCAGGCGGTTATCGCGGTTAATCGCATCGACAACACGTCCTGGCAAAAAATTGAGAATTAGAGCGCCGCTTAAAGCGTATCGCGCGTTATGAGGTTTGGTCCTCACGCTTTAAGTCTTTGATGTTATGGATCCGGGTATCGCAAAACCACGACGCACTTCGGCTGAACATGCTTGAGCCTCTACTCGGCTGCGTGTCTTTGGAGTGAGATCTGGTTCAGTATCGCGCGTAGTGCTGCTGCCTTAAGCGGTTTGCGCAGCAAGGTGAGTTCGTGCGCTTTGACCTCGCGCTGTACCTCCAGTGAATGGTCTGCGGTGATGATTGCCGCAGGAACAGCGCGCTCCAGTTTTTTTCGCAATCTCAGGACTGCGTCGACGCCCGTGCCGCTGTCGAGGTGGTAGTCCGCCAGGATCGCCTCGGGCACAATCAGACCTTCCTCGATCTCCAACAAGGCAGCCTGTGCGCTGGGTGCGGTCCTGACTTTGCAGCCCCAGCCACTCAGCAGAGATTCCATGCCGGCGAGCACTGCTTGCTCATTGTCAATGCACAGAACGGAAAGGTTGGCCAGGGTGCCCTGCTGGCGCGGTTCGGCCACGGCTTCAGGTGCGGTGGTGCCATGAGGCTCTGCTGCCGGTATTTGCACGGAAAAAACCGATCCGCTTCCTGGTGCGGACTTCAGTTCGATTGGCACCTTGAGGATGCGGCAGATGCGTTCGACAATGGACAGCCCCAGGCCAAGTCCGCGGACCTTCGAACCTGGCCCTTCGAGACGTTGGAACTCCTTGAAAATGACGTGTTGCTTGTCGTGCGGGATGCCCGGGCCGGTATCATAGACTTGCACGGCTACTTCGCCGTCGCGTTGACGCGCACCCAACAGAACCTTGCCTGAGCGGGTATACTTTATGGCGTTTGCCACGAGGTTTTGAAGTACCCTGCGCAGCATGCGGCGGTCGGTGCGGACCCACAGGCTGGTGTTTGTTGCCTTCAGGACAATTCCTTTTTCGCGTGCAAGGGGAGCAAATTCGACAATCAGTTGCGCGAAGATCTCAGCCAATGGCAAATCGGTGAGATCAGGTTCCAGGCGCCCAGCATCCATGCGCGAAATCTCGATCAGGGCCGAAAAGATCTCTTCGACTGCTGAGAGAGAAGCATCGACGTTCCGGGCGAGCTGGTTGTCCTTTTCGGGTAGGCCGCGCTCACAAAGACTTGTTGCATAGAGCCGGGCGGCATTGAGGGGTTGCAGGATGTCGTGACTGGCGGCTGCGAGAAACCTCGTTTTATCATGGTTGGCTTCATCGGCCTTGGTTTTGGCGATCGCCAGTGCCGCGTTGACCTCAAGGAGTTCTGCCGTGCGCTCGCGTACGCGCCTTTCAAGCGTTTCGTTGGCGCGCGCCAGAGCATTCGAGGCGGCTACCCTGTCTGTGATGTCGGAAAAGGTTGTAACAATACCGCCCTGGGGCATTGAACTCGTGCGGATTTCAATGTGCCGGCGGCCGGATAGAATTTTTTCCTGGAAGGTTTCCTTGCGAACCGCGAGCCGGTAAAGGCGGCTTTCGATTAGCTGGTCGATCTCGCCGGGGCCAAAGTCGCCACGCTCGGCGAGCACTTTGAGTAGCTTATCGAGCGGGGCGCCCACACGCCCGATCTCTGGTGGCAATTCCAAGAGATCCCGGAACTGCCGATTCCAGCATATCAGCCTCATATCCTTGTCAAACACAGATAAGCCGTGCCGAACCTGATCGAGTGCCGACTGTAGAAGGTCGCGGTTGTACTGCAGCGCTTCGGAGGCGTCGTCGAGAAGTTTCATGGTCGACTG
>JBKEAX010000026.1:0-4649 GCA_047972825.1 Hyphomicrobiaceae bacterium
TGACGTGCTGGAAGTGCCTTATAGGCCTGAAATCATCGGGGCTGGAAAACCGGGAGAGAAGGCTCACACCTATATACTGGGAGGCAAGACCTGCATGACGGGAGATGTGATCGGCACATACTCGTTCGATGAACCGTTGCAGCCCGGCGTCCGGCTCATCTTTACCGACATGATGCAGTATTCGTTCGTCAAAACCACCACCTTCAACGGCACGCCTCTCCCCGATCTTGGAGTGCTCGACGAGGATGGCAGCTACCGCGTGATCAAGCGCTTCGGTTACGAGGCCTTCCGCGAAAGGCTGGGGTAGGCTGTCCTGGGTGCAAATGAAAATCACGCCACCAGGATTTCCGGTAGCGTGATTGATTTTCATGAGGCAGGTTGTGCGACCTGTCAGGCGGCGTGCTTGAGCCGGCGCGGAGCGGCTTCAGGTATGGAAGCTTCCGCGGTTTCCTCAGCGGCCACCGCCTTTGCCTTGCGGCTCGTGCGGCGTTCATCACCGGCCCGCTTGCACACCGTCGATTCGACGGCGCTGGGGCCGAAAGCCTTCTCGATGGCTTTGACCAGGCGTTCACGGCGAGCGCCATTGCGCGCCATGAACATAAGGTCCACCGCCACGAAATCACGGTCCGGCCATGTGCGGATACTGGCATGCCCAGTGTCGAACACAACCACGCCAGCAACGCCACCATTGCCCGCAAAGCGGTGCAGATGGCAGTGAAGCAGCGTTGCTCCAGCCACTTCGACACAGCGTTTGAGCGTGCGCTCCACGTGTCTCATGTCGTTGAGGTGCTCAGCACCGAACAAATCAAGAATCAGGTGCGTCCCAGAGAACCGGTCGTTCTCGGGAACTTCACGGGGTTCGTAGTGGTCTGTAGGCGAATCCACGTGAACCGTTTCGTTGTAAACTTCCTTTTGGGCGGTGCTTGAACGAGTCAAGTCCATCCCCAATTGGAAGAGGGCGTCATCAAAGGCCATGTGACCCTCCCCAACCAGCAGATAGAGGTGACCCGCCCGCTCCTTACCTTTGGGGTCTAGGAAAACCTTACCTTCAGGGCAGGTGGACGAACGGAGAAGGGCCTTATGACGGCTCCCCCCCCGTCATGCAAGAAAAAATCGGCATTCAATGAAAAAAAATTTGCTCGTGATGTCACAACGTTAACATGCGTTTACCGATGGATTTCATTTGCCGCCAATTTCCCAGCAAAACTGAATTGGGCTTGAAACGCCCGAAAGCACCCCAAACCATCCCAATCTGCCTGAGCAATTGGCTAGAGAGCCGGGCGATAAATGTGATTCAATTCTGTTTCTCAAGCGGTGAGTTGAGCCAGCAGGAAGGCGAGGCAGCGCGCAGTGGCGCTGCGGGCAAATCGCCCGGCGTTCTAGTTTCAGCGAAACAGGCCGTCGAGAAACTTCTTGGCTTTCTTGCTTTCTTTCGAATCCTTACCGAAAAGCTCATCAACCACTTCGTTGGCGTCCTTGCCCTTGAAGCGCTTGCCGATTTCCTGAACGGCTTCAACGGCCTGCTCGGCATTGATCTTGGAGAGATCAGGAGCAATGTCGGGCCGGTCCCAGGGGCCGACAATGCGAACCGGGATCTGCAACCCGGCAAGACCCGTTTCGCCGCCTTGCCCAGATAGATTGGCTACCAGTTTGGGGTTGAGAGTGTAATCGACGCGCCGCTCCGGCATCATGACCTTGCCCTGCCCCGTAACGCGCAAGAGCGGGCTCATCATTTCCAGGTCCTGGTTACTGGCAATGCCGTTGGTAATGTCGAAGCTTGCTGAAAGCTTGCTGAAATCGGTCTTCTCATCTGGCGTTGCTGAAAGGCCAGTCAGGCGGCCCTGCTGGAGTCCGCGCAGCGCCTTGCCCATGTTGAAGCCTTTAACAGCACCATCCGTAAACTCGAAGGTCGCCTGGCCGTTAAGAGCTGACACGAGTTGGCGCTGGGAATTACCGCGGCTCGTTGTCGCGAGCGTGAGGCGTCCGGTGCCCGAAAGCCAGTCGACGGAGGCGGCATCTTTCAGCAACGGCTCCGCCGAGACGCCATCAACCACAATATTGGCATTCATGGTCGCGGCGGTTTCCCGGCTGTCGATGCTTATCTGGCCGCGCCCATTGCCGCCGTAAAGCTCAACGCGGTCGAACGTTGTTGTAGCGATGCCCCCTTTCAGCGCCAGCCTGAGATCAGAGCGGCCGATCGAGATGTCGCGCACCAGCAACTTGCCGACGGTCAAATCAAGATCGGCATCGGTGAGGTTGAGCAGTGCCAAATTAATGACGTCGTCGCTCCAGCCACGGCGCGCCTTGTAGCCCTTCACCCGCGGGCCGTTATCCCGCTGCAAAAGATCCTCGATCGAGTTCGGACGGTCCTCACGAGACGGAGTGGAAGGCGACGGGTCCGCAGCTCTTCCCGCAGGCGCATTGGGCGCAGGATTACTCACATCAGAGCCATCGCTCATGTAGGTGTTGAGGTTGAGTTCCGACACCTGGAGTTTGGCTTTGACGTAGGGCCGCGCGCCATCTGTCTTGCCATCCAACGTGCCCGTAATGCGCATGTGGTCGAGGCCGATATCGGCGTTGTTGAGGTGGAACGCGCCGGGACGTGTCTTGAGATACCCTTTGAGGCTCAGCGGTCCAAAACCCTCATTGGGTGGCAATGAGGCTTCCCCAGCCCACAAGGCGAGCGCACGCAGCGACGTCGTTTCGGCTGAAATCGTGCCGTCCAGGCTGGCGCCGCTGGCCATATCGATAGAGCCGGAATAATCGGCTTTAACCGGCTGCGCCGTAAGCGTCAGAGCCAGTTTCGCGGGTGCGTCCGTGAGCACTTCGGCAAGCGTTGTCAAAGTTCCCTCGAACTTGACTGGCTGTCCTCGCCACGTGAGATCGCCGTCGGCATTCAGCGGACTGGCAAGTGTCTTTGCACGCAAGTTCACATTCATGGCAGAGACAGCATGGCGGGTGCCGGAGCGTGCGTCCTGGTATTGGAGCGCCCCATCAACGATGCGCACGTCATCGAGCACCAGGTCTTGAAGCGCAGCCAGCCTGTTTACGCGTTCGGAACGGCCACCGGAACCAGCCTCTGTTTGAACGCCCTGGGCGAGGCGGATTGCTGCGTCCGGCTGGGATGCGCCGTCGCTCAAGATGCTCCCGGTGCGGGCTTGGGCATAGCGCAGCAGGCGGTCTGCCGCCGGCGCTTGGGCCGGTGATGCCATGTCCCAGCTTTTGCGGCCGTTCTGGTCAACCTGAAGGTTGAACTGCGGGCGTGTCAGGATCAGTCTGCTCACTTCGACCCGACGGCTCAAAAGCGGGATCAGTTTCACTGAAACATCTAGCTTTTCCATTGCCACCGTCGGTGCACCACCCATGTCCGGTGGTGCCGACAGCGACACGTCCCCCAGACTGACGCCGATGGACGGATAGAACGTCAGCCGCGCGGGGCCTGAGATGACAAGGTCACGGCCAGTCTGTTGCTTGACCCGTGCAATGGCCTGGTCGCGAATGAAATCCGTGGGCGGCGCTAGCAGAATGAAGGTGGCTCCGGCCGCCATCACGATGCCGAGGCCGATCAGCGCGATAAGCAGAAGTCCGCCAAAACCCGAGCGTCGTGGACGTGAGGGTGGCCGGTGACCGCCAGGATGTCCCGGTGCACCTGCACCACCAGCGTGTCGGCGTGGTTGTGGTGGCCCTGGGTGGGCATAGCCAGGAGGCGGGTGTCCAGCATGGCTGGCATGCACGTGTTCAGGATAATGGGCGGCTTGAGATTGATGGTGATGGTGCGACTCGGAGGTGTGCCGTGACGGCTGCTGGTGTCCGCGCTGGCCAGGCGGCGGCGCGTAGCGTTCCTCGATGGGCCGGACCTGGTCGAACGGCGGGGAAGGGGGCGGCGGGCGCCGTGGCGGTGAACCGTTGGTCATGGAAGCCTTTGCACATCAGGGTCATTGGCCAGTTGAGCCTAGATCCTGTTCATGTTTCGCAGAACCAATGAATACGATCTAGGTCCCTGTTTCTTGCTGTGTTCTTCACGCCGAACCGCGTACACTTGGGCTGAACATGTTCTATGAGGCCAAACCGGCAACACATGCGAAATAACCTGACAAGTACCAACACAGCAAACCTCGCAGAGCCGGAACTGCCCGTTGAATAGCTTAAGACAGCATGCGGTTCCGATCTTGTCAGAACAAGACAATACCAGTTCTGCATCGTGACGCAGAATCATGGCGCTGCTGGGAAGCAGCTTCTCGCGTACTATAAACAGATTTTCACCAGCCAGATAAAGCAGCGCCAGAATTGGGCTTTTTCTGCTCCGGGGTGCAGACTCATTGCTATTGGGTCCGGATACTAGATCTCAAGACGGATCGATTCGCTGGGAATTACCATATGGTCAGGGCTGCGTGCGGCTGCGTAAGTCCACCAGACAACTTGTGCCATCGGATCCGTGTTCGATCACGACTTCCTCGTTCTGGTCATTCCAGTACCGCTCAAGCACACGTCCCTCGCCGATTTCCGCGCGCATGACGGAGTAACCGCAGCGACGATGAATATCGTCGATAAGCGCAGTTGTGCTGTTGCACCAATGGGGGCGTACGGAAGCATTGGCTTCGATGAAGTCCGATGAAGGCGGGCTGATGCCAAGTGGGCGCCTCGCACCC
>JBKEAX010000043.1:0-21726 GCA_047972825.1 Hyphomicrobiaceae bacterium
CAACCCAACGACTGACGCCGCAGCTGCACTCAAGGGAACGCTGCAGCCGATGGGTGGCGCGAAAGGTGCAGCACTCGTGCTGATGGTGGAAATTCTTGCGGCAGCGCTGGTTGGTGCCAGCCTGTCCGGCGAGGCGACATCGTTTTTTGATGGAGATGGAGCGCCGCCCAATGTCGGCCAGCTTCTGATCGTCATCGACCCCGATGCGTTCGGCGGCACTGCGGTGGTTGCAGGAAAAATCGCGACGCTTGCGGAGGCCATCAGCCGGGACGAGGGCGCGCGGCTCCCTGGAAGCACGCGCGCGTCGCGGCGTGCTGAAGCACAAAGCGGCATTCCTGTCGCGTCAACCGTACTCGCTGGGTTGAAACAACTCGCTGATCCCAAAGCCTGATGGCTCCTAGGGTCCGGACCCTAGATGCTGACCACCACTGCGCTGAGTTGATCTGGATCAAGAGCGCTGGAAGCTGACGGCGCCAAAGCATGCTTAATTGATTGTGAGGACCTTAAATATCACCGCGGGTGGAGCTTGATTTTATGTAAACATGCGTCACAACTGGCGCGTATGGCACCGACGTCGACATCACCTGCACCACGCGTGAACCTGCGCCCGATCCAAGTGGAAGATTGGCCGCTTATACGCAGTTGGATCGCCCGTCCCGATATCCGGCGGTGGTGGGGGAGTGCAAGCGCTGCCGAAGCGGAAATGCGCATAGTTGCTGAAACGGAATCGGCAATTGCCCGTATTGTCGAAGCAGACGGCACGCCTGCCGGTTATGTTCACGCCATCGACGCAGCGCACTGGGGCAGCGATTTGCCTGAGGGCATGCCGCCGGGCACATGGGATGTCGATATTTTCATTGCTGAACCGGAACACCGCGGCAAGGGCGTAGGCGAGGCTGCACTATCGATGCTTGCCGACGAAGTTTTCATGACAACCTTTGCCGCCGCACTGTCTGTATTCGTGGCGATAGCCAATGAGCCAGCCATCCGCGATTCTGGCGGCAACTCAAAAGTGCATGCGGTCTTCTTCGTCAAGTGATGGGCGCCGAGGCCGTGGGCCTTGGTTCTTGCGCAGGAAAAGCAGCGCCAGAAGTGACGGAGGGAATATGAAACCCCAAGCGGCCCAGTGCGATACGTCGCGGTTCTTGATATATGCCAGAAAACCAGCAACGAAGCCGCATACGAACATGGTGAGAGTCACTAGGACGATCACGTTAAGCGCGTTCACTGTAGGTCTCCTCGCAGCATTGGCGA
Organism: Hyphomicrobiaceae bacterium; assembly: GCA_047972825.1. Classification (GTDB taxonomy): domain Bacteria; phylum Pseudomonadota; class Alphaproteobacteria; order Rhizobiales; family Hyphomicrobiaceae; genus JAEUMD01. The sequence goes on from JBKEAX010000043.1 coordinate 1,255, forward strand.
ATTGAATTTTTCAGGTACTTTAAGCAGGTTTAGCTGAAGTGTGTAGCGGTTCAGCGTGAAAAACCTGATCCAAACCAAGAGCAGGTTTAGCTGAAGTGTGTAGCGGTTCAGCGTGAAAAACTTGGCTCAAGCAAAGAGCATGTTCAGCTGAAGTGTGGTGCGGTAGAGCCGTGAAAAACATGCTCGAATCCATAACAAAGTTCAGTGGCTGCTTCGATAAGTTCAATTCGATCTGTACCTTTGCCAGATCACCTTAAACTGTGGCGGAAAAAGGCCGTTCGTGCGTTGGATCCGCCATTCGATTTCAGATGAAATCAAGGCCAAGGTCCAGAACTGGCGCTGAATGGGTCAGCGCACCTATCGAGATGAGGTCCACGCCTGCTTCGGCGATTGCACGGACCGTTTCAAGATTAACGCCGCCGGATGCTTCGGTAAGTGCACGCCCATCGACCATTGCAACAGCTGTCTTCAAGGTGTCCGGTGTCATGTTGTCGAGCAGCACAGCGTCAACGTCATGTTTGAGTACAGCTGCAAGTTGCTCAAGCGTGTCGACTTCCACTTCAATCTTGACCATGTGGCCAGCATGTCTGCGCGCAGCCGCCACAGCGTTTTCGATGCCGCCAGCTGCAACGATATGGTTGTCCTTGATGAGCACGGCATCGAAAAGACCGACACGATGGTTCTGCCCCCCGCCGCATCGAACCGCAAATTTTTCAAATGCACGCAACAGGGGTGTCGTCTTGCGTGTGTCAACGATTGAAGCTTTGGTTCCTGCAACGGCGTTTACATAACGGCGTGTGAGTGTCGCGATACCCGACATGCGGCCCATGAAATTCAAGGCGACACGTTCGCCAGTAAGAACAGTGCGGGCGTTGCCGCTTATTTCAGCGATCGTATCGCCAGCTTCGGCCCGGTCTCCGTCGGCAATACGCACGTCAAACAGAATTGATGGATCAAGTGCCTTGAAGGTGGCTTCTCCAACCCTGACGCCCGCTACGGTTCCAGCCGCTCGCGCTTTGAGCAGCGCATGTGCCATCGCCTCTGCTGGCACGGTTGCATTTGTCGTTACATCGCCAGCAAGGCCGAGGTCTTCGGCAAGCGCATCAGCAACCGACTTGGTGACCAGCGGACCGGGAAGCGGAGCCAGTTGCAGTTTGGTCGTCAAAGGCGTGCTCATGGGGCGCAGACGACCTCCGCATCGGAACTGAGCCAGGACTCTGCAGCCTTTGCCATGATGGCAGCAGCGACCCGCTTTTCGATGGCTTCAAGTTCGCCAAGCGTGATGAAACTGCGATGCGCTTTTGCCAAATCTGGCTCGGGATAATCCCGGCGGAAATGACCGCCACGGCTTTCAGTACGCATCAATGCGCTGGCGGTAACAAGACGTGCAGCAAGCGCCATGTTGGCCAATTGGGTGTCGCCATTAGTCGCCATGTCGGAAATCTCGCGCAATCTCAACAACGCACGAACAAGCCCGCGGCGATTACGAACGACGCCGACATCCGTGCTCATGGTATCGCGGATAAGAGCAATAGCCTTTTCGCGCGCGGCAGCATCAGCCGGCGCAGAACCAGTTGTAGGTTGCATGCAGGCCATGGCCATGCCTGCTCCATCTGCAACAACATTTCTGATGTCGTCGGCTGCGCGCGAGGCAAACACGACAGCTTCGAGAAGTGAGTTGGAAGCCAGGCGGTTGGCGCCGTGTAGGCCGGTTGACGCAACTTCTCCTACGGCCCAAAGCCCTGAAAGGGATGTGCGCCCTCGATCATCTGTGGCGATGCCACCCATATGGTAATGCTCAGCCGGCGCAACCGGAATGAGCTCGGTCGCGGGATCGATGCCGGCGGCTTTGCAATGCGCATGGACGGTCGGGAAATCCTTGGAGAAGCGGTTGCCGATCGCCTCACGGCAGTCGAGAAACACGCGGCGTCCAGCTTCAATCTCTGCAAACACGGCACGGGCAACAACGTCGCGTGGAGCAAGTTCCGCCTCCCGTGCGACATCTGCCATGAAGCGGTGACCGTCTGAATTGACCAGGACTGCGCCTTCGCCGCGCAACGCTTCCGATGCCAACGGCGCAGGCTCAAGGCCGACATCTATGGCTGTGGGGTGAAATTGGACGAACTCTGCATCGGCGATAACAGCTCCGGCACGAGCAGCAAATGCAAGCGCTTCACCACGGGCATAGGAAGGGTTGGTCGTGACACGGAACAGAGCGCCGATGCCGCCGGTGGCAATGACCACGGCTCGGGCCGGCAACAATGCGAAATTCCCCTTGCCAAGGTCCGCCCCGCGAATAAGCCGGACGCCGGTAATGCTGGAGCTGTCGGCGATAAGATCCTCGGCCTCGTAGTTTTCCAGAAGGCGGATGGACGGCGTATTGCGAACCTCGGCGATGAGCGCCTGCATGATTGCAGCGCCAGCACGATCTCCAGCAACCCTGACGACACGGTGCCGGGAATGCGCAGCTTCGCGCGACAACACGTAATGGCCTTCCAGGTCGCGGTCGAAAGGCACACCGTAACGTAACAGGTCGGCAATCCGTGCAGAGCCTTCGCGAGCGACGATGTGCGCTATATCGGAATCGACGATACCTGCGCCAGCGCGAATCGTATCAGCGGCATGCTGATCTGGAGTGTCGCCTTCGCCTACAGCAGCGGCAATACCGCCCTGCGCCCATACGCTCGAAGCGCCCTCTCCGAGTGGAGCTGCGGCGACAACGGTTACTGGCAATGGAGCAAGGCGAAGCGCCGTAAACAACCCAGCAAGACCAGCGCCGATGATGACGATATCGCCAGCATGTTTTGAGGGCTCCGCAGAAACAAAGGCGGCGTGCACGCTGGGCACATTCTCATTCGCCATTTGCAACTTCCTCATTCACGAGCACCCTTGAAAGGGCCAAGCAGGCGCCACATGCCGCAACTGAATTCCGGCCGTGCAAGCCCCTCCCAGGTCTAGGCAGAAACATGCAGATGGGAGAGCACGGCCGGCTGTTGGCGTCAGTTGTTAAGGTTCACCATGCGCTCAACGGCGCGGCGCGCGCGCTCAGCAATATTGGGGTCGACGGTGACTTCGTGCTTCATGTCGCGCAGGCTTTCATAGATGCGCTCAAGCGAAATGCGCTTCATGTGCGGACAAAGATTGCACGGCCGCACAAACTCCACGTCGGTAGTCTCGGCGGCGACATTGGAAGCCATTGAGCACTCGGTTACGAGTACCGCTTTTTTCGGACGGTTCTTTTTGACGTAGTCGATCATGCCCGATGTCGAGCCCGTGAAATCCGCTGTCGCGATCACGTCAGGCGGGCATTCTGGATGCGCAATGATCTTGGTCTCTGGATCTTCTTCACGGTAGGCCTCAAGCTCTTCTGCCGTGAAGCGCTCGTGCACCTCGCAATGCCCCTTCCAGGTTATGATCTCAACGTCGGTCTGCGTTTGCACGTATTGCGCAAGATATTCATCAGGAACCAGGATGACACGCGGCGTACCCAGGCTCTCAACGACCTTGACGGCGTTGGCGGACGTGCAGGTGATATCGCATTCCGCCTTAACGGCAGCAGAGGTGTTGACGTAGGTAACAATTGGCACACCCGGATATGTATCACGCAGGTTGCGGACGTCCTGGGCGGTGATCGATTCAGCAAGAGAGCAGCCTGCTTTCGGGTCAGGGATCAGGACTGTCTTGCCAGGCGAAAGGATTTTCGAAGTCTCGGCCATGAAGTGTACGCCAGCCTGCACGATGACGTCGGCGTGCGTGCTTGCAGCTTCCTTGGCAAGCTGCAGACTGTCGCCACGGAAATCACCCACACAGTGGAAGATTTCCGGCGTCATGTAGTTGTGGGCAAGAATGACGGCGTTCCGCTCTTTCTTTAGCGCGTTGATAGCCTTGATGAGCGGCGCATAGTGCGGCCATTCCATCGGCGTTACGACATGCTTCACGCGTTCGTAAAGCGGTGCCATCTCGGCAGCGAGTTCGTCCGTCCATTCAGGCAACTCCGCGTCGATACGCGCAGCAAACGGAGGCTGCGCAACTGTCTTGGCTGCATCAATCGGCGAGGTGTTCAGAACAACGGTCATGAACCGATCCTTTCTACGCTCTTTCTAATACTCAATTCGAGTATTATTGGGGCGTGATAATTACCGGCACGGCCGGCATTTTCAATATGCTCTAAACGAGCATTCAAGTTACCTAATAAGATAGGCGCTTATAGCGACGATTTCCAGTCAACCATGATGTTTTTGTGACGCGGTGGCCTCATTCCGGCGATGGAGCTCTTTTGGACATATCGATTACGTCCATTTGCCAATTTCGACGCGGCAGAATGTTTCTATCTCAGCCAAGCAGACTTTTGGGTCCGCTATAAAATCGGTTCGATATTGTCTTCAAACTTCGAACTGATCCGCGGGGGAGGGGGAAAACGCCTTCGGGTAGAGCAGGGTATTGCGCAACTGAAGCCTCTGTGCGTTGCGTTCCTCTTCTCACGTCCGGGATTTCCTCGCTGGAGTGGCGAAACTGCAACGTGTAAACGCGCGCTCGTAAAGCAGAGCGGCAAAGATCATCCAAGCCTGTAAGCCTGCGGTTGGCCGCGAAGGGAAGGGGCCGAAATAAAGATGGGCATGCGATCGCGTTTCGCATGCCCATCAGTGAATAAACGTAGCCTGGGTGTGAATTACAGCCGGCCTGGTTTAACGCGAACGCCCGGAGCTGGCCGTTCGAGAACCACTTCGCGACGGAAGCGGAATAGTTTTGCCGGCCGTCCTCCCGTGCGTGTCTTGACCTGACCGGTCGGTTCAACCAAGCCAGCGCTTTCGACAAGCCGCCGGAAGTTCTGCTTGTGCAGATGCGGACCGAGAATTGCTTCAACCGTTTTTTGCAGTTCGTAAAGCGTAAACTCGGGCGGCATTAGTTCGAAGATCACCGGACGGTATTTGATCTTCGCGCGCACGCGGCTGATTGCGGTTGCCAAGATCCGGCGGTGATCAAGGATCATAGGTGTGCCAAACTTGGGACCGTCTGAATTGGCTATGGCGAGTTCAGGCCTGTCGCGCCGCGCCTCATCTACGAGCCCTGCCTCGTATAAGAGTTCGTAGCGATCTAGGACTTTTTCCTCGTCCCAGGCTCCACCATCAACACCAAAGCACATACGCAAACGCTCATGGCGCTCGATTGGCCGGCTTGGAGCTTCATGCATCGGTGGCATTTCAGCCCAGGCTTTCAGACGCGGCAAAACGGTTGTTTCCAAAATTGCCGGCCGGCCACGACGCCAGTCTTCCCACGGAAAATACTGATACCAGCTGTGCCAGGATCCCCGTTGCAGGTCGTCTGCACTGTCAATGTGCGTAAGCGCCAAGTACCCGATCGAAACCACATGAGGATCGCGATCTTCGGCACGTGCATGCCTACCCCGGTCGCCGAACGTGTACAATTGTTCAACGTAGCCGAAGTCGAGACCGGTCTGTTCGCGCACCCACGAGCGAAGGCCGATTTCAAGTGTCCTGTGTTGACGTGGCGAGAACGGACCCGAAGGCAAGCTGTCGGACGCACCAACACCGTCGGCGGTCTCTTTGACGATCAAGACCACCGGTTCATCGTTGTGCACGGAAGCAATTGCCGCGTTAAGGCCGATCTCGACCGACGGTATTTCTTTCCGTGAAAGTGGCTCACGCCGCACAGCTGGAGCCTTGGTAACTTCTAGAGCGTGTTTCAATCATATCCCCCAAACGTTCGAATCACGCCTCCCCTGGTCATTTGGAGTAAGGCTCGATCATGGCGTTTTTCGGAACAACACATTTGCTCATTGGCGCGCGAAGTATTTTTTATTTGAGCGTTATTCGAAATGAATAGAATGGGTTGGGTGTAATTGCTCAGACCAACAACTAGGGGTTGTCGAATTGTGTGGAGAGCAGAAACGGGCGCCCCTCTGCCGCTGGTTGCCCTGGGCCAATAAGCTCCATCGCAGCTGACAAGTTGCCTTCGCGGCTCAGCACCACATCGGCCAAACCAACCATCGTACGATTGGGAGCGGCAGTGTCTGATGCGGCACGCACGCGATATGCAATGAGAACCTCTGAAATCTCAGGGTTAAGCACGGCAAGCGCAATATAAGCCGCAGCAGGCGACCTGTTGAGCCCCGAAAAGCAGTGAATGAGCAACGGTGCATCCTGCGGCCAATCGCGAATGAAGTTGATTAATTCTTCAATTTGCGGGCGCGCTGGATGGGGGTGGCCGGGTTCTGCCCGGGCATCGCTGATGGCAAGCCGCAAATGATGCGCCGGCTCGATCGCTGGAGGGGTAGGCGGCATGAGGTGTGCGTTGACGACGCTTATAACGCGCGTTGCCCCGGTCGTCTCACGCCAAGCCTCCAGGTGGCGCATGGCGCAAACTGCGATGGTGTTGGGTGGTGTCGTGTTCAGCATTGCATCTTAATGGGCGGTTTTGGGCCGGAGGTGCATATCACCACCCGTCCCCGGCATATGGTCCACACAACACGGTCAGCGCAATGCCGACCAAAGCCCACCATCTATCGTTTGATACGATCACGTATATGAGACGATGCGGGACGCACAAAGATACTCTGACGTCATGCTGACGCGATTACTCATGTCCCTTTGCAGGGGAAATGGGCGCTAATCTCTCGAAAGGACACGGAAGCGTTCTAGGAACGCTTCCTGGGCGGTGGCGGTGGGAACAGGAGCCAGGGCAGACAGCCGATCAGCCAACGACGCCGATATTCCGTCCGGCTGGCCAAAATATGTAAGTGCTTCGTCCACCTCGAATCCGGCGAGGACTGTCGCTTCAAAATAGGCCGCGATGTGGTCCGCAGCCTTGATTTCAGCCGATACCTGCGCCGGCAACTGCGGCGGCAGGCTGAAGCGGCGATGCACAGCCTCTAACAAGCGGTTCTCAAAGGCCTTGTAGTCGAACCCAATGGCCGTTTTGAACGGGCTGATGAGGTCGCCGACGACATATTCAGGCGCATCGTGCAAAAGGGCGGCTAACCGCCAACTTGCCGGCCAGCCGGGATTGCGATCGGCAGATATTTCCTCAACGACAAGGACATGTTGCGCCACCGAAAAGGCGTGAGCGCCGGTCGTTTGCCCATTCCAACGGGCGACGCGGGCAATGCCGTGTGCAATATCCGCAATTGCAATGTCAGCTGGATCGGGATTGAGCAGGTCAAGACGGCGACCCGATAGCATCCGTTGCCACGCGCGCGTTGGTGGCCCTGCAATCTTGTTTTGATCATGAGCGGCTGCCGCCTGAGTGGGAGTTGCCTCATTTTGAAATTTCAAGTTCGCACCCGATTTCGCGCCGATCTCTGATCAATTTATTTACCGTGTGAGCGGACGAGTGGTTTTCCAACCCGTCATAACCATACGCCCTAGCCAAGGCTTTGCCGCCATACAAGGCGCTCGCTCCTAAACAGGTGGTGAAAACGCCTTTCGTAAAGCCTCACACGCTGCCCGGCGATGGCAGGAAGCCAAGTGATCGTTGACCATGCCGGTAGACTGCATCATGGCGTACATGGTTGTTGGGCCAACAAATCGAAAGCCTTTGCTCTTTAGGAGCTTCGACATTGCGCGCGATGCAGGCGTTGCACCGGGTACATCGGTTGCTAGCTTCGGTGCGGCCTGTTGCTTGGGCGCTTCCTCCATTGCGATTTGCCACAAAAGAGGGCCTAGCCCGCCATGTTGCTGCAAGTCGATGAAGGCGCGTGCATTGTCGATGGCCGCTTCAATTTTCAGCCTGTTGCGGACGATGCCTGCATCATTCATCAGTCTTGACACATCCCGGCTCGTGTAGCGGGCCATGCGTTCTGGGTTGAAGCCATGAAAGGCCCGTCGGAAATTTTCACGTTTTTTGAGGATCGTCAGCCAGGACAAGCCAGCCTGAAATCCTTCCAGGATCAGTTTCTCAAACAGCGCACGATCATCGCCGACAGGCACGCCCCATTCCTCGTCGTGGTAGCGCGTATAGATAGGATCGTTGATGCCTACCCATGAGCATCGCTCAAGCTCCGTCGTTACAAGTGGCTTTTTCATGGACTGTTTTCTGGTCTTGCCCTTTGGTTGTGCCGATCCCGTCATGTCGAAGCCGCGCCCGCGCCGGGCGGGATGAGCGGAAACGTCACCCAGTCAGGAAGCGAGATCTCGACGGGCACACCACCAGCGGTAAGAGCATTTCCCTTTGCTTTCAACTCGGCGGCACGATCCAGGCGGATCAGCGCAAGCCCGCGTTTTCCCGCCACCGAACCAAGTGTTCCGATTGTAATCTCGCCGGCGACAACGTCTGGATTATCCGTAGGTAGGTCGGCAGTGCCTTCCAGCGGGACAATGCGTTTTCTTGCAGTCGAGCGATGCTGCATCCGGCTGACCACTTCCTGCCCAACGTAACAACCTTTTTCAAACGATACCGAATGGGTTTGGTCGTAGAGGGCCTCATGTGGAAATGTATCCCCAAGTTTGAAATCGCGGATCGCCTCGGGAACGCCAATGGCGATGCGATGGGCGTGGTAGGCATCCATCGGTGCCGGCTTTGCGCCTTCTGCATCACATCGCCAATCACTTTCCAGCGAGGCCAGGTGGCGGGTGCCCAGATCAGGATGGCGGGGATCAGCAAATCCAATCGTCGGTGATTCTTCGTGACGCGAAGCATGCGGCCCTCCCCAGCAGGCAGCTACAGTGTACATCTCGGTCACGTCGGTGATCTCGGCGTTGGCGCGCAGCTTATACATGTCGAGCCGCTGCTTGAGAGAAGCCACCGATGACTTGGCCGTCTCGATCAAAAGACCGTCACTCCCCTTCGTCACGAAAAAATCAAACAGGATCTTGCCCTGCGGGGAGAGAAGCCCCGTATGCACGGCTCCTTGGGTATCCAGCAGCCCCATTTCGTTGGTAATCACGCCCTGCAGGAGCTTTGTGCCATCCACGCCCTTGACGGATAATACGCCGCGGTCGGTCAACAGGGCCATACTGGTTGTGGTCATCGTCCGTAAGCTCCCGGCGCTGCCAGTGCTTGCAAGCACCAGCCCTTGGTTTCTGTTGGCAGGGAGTCTAGGTATGCGCCAGTGACCGTGCAAGCTGGCATAATTTGAATCAGTGTGCAGGATCGAGGGTTTTGCAGCTGGGAGCGTTGGATGTCTGAGAATTTCGACCTCGTCCTCAAGGGCGGTACCGTAGTCAATCAGGATGGAACCGGGCTGGCAGACGTTGGCGTGCGTGACGGTCGGATTTGCGCACTTGGCGACGTTAATCCATCACATGCCGCGGAGGTCATCGAAGCCAAGGGGCTTACCATTCTGCCTGGTGTCATAGATAGCCAAGTCCATTTCCGTGAACCGGGCCTGGAACACAAGGAAGACCTTGAGACTGGCAGCCGGGCTGCGGCAATGGGCGGTGTGACGGCGGTTTTTGAGATGCCCAACACCAAACCACTCACCACGACGGCGGAACTCTTGGCCGACAAGGTTGCCCGTGCCCGCGACCGCATGTTCTGCGATTTCGCCTTCTATGTTGGGGGTACACGAGAAAATGTCGACGACATTCCGGCACTTGAACGTCTTGAGGGGTCAGCGGGTATTAAAGTCTTCATGGGTTCGTCAACCGGTGACCTGCTGGTCGATGATGCAACCAGTCTCGACCGCATCATTGGCAGAATTTCACGCCGGGCCGCGTTCCATGCCGAAGACGAGGCGCGGCTTATTTCGCGCATGGGCGAGCGGGTGGCGGGGGATCCCGCCTCGCATCCCGTCTGGCGGGACGAAACCGCCGCCCTCATGGCGACGACGCAATTGGCAGAACTTGCCAAGAAGCATCGCCGGCGCGTCCATGTCCTGCACATTTCCAGTACAGCAGAAATGGCCTATCTCGCCGATCACAAGCGCTGGGTATCGGTCGAGGTGACGCCCCACCATCTGACGCTGGCAGCACCTGAGTGTTATGCCGAGCTGGGCACCTACTGCCAGATGAACCCTCCGGTCCGGGATGCGCATCACCGCGACGCCATTTGGGCCGGGCTTCGTTCCGGTGTTGTCGACGTGCTGGGTTCCGACCATGCCCCGCATACGCGCGAGGAAAAAGAACACCCCTACCCCGGCTCACACTCGGGTATGACGGGAGTGCAAACGCTCGTGCCGGTCATGTTGGATCATGTCAACGCAGGCCGGCTGTCGCTTGAACGCTTCGTCGATCTCACCAGCCACGGCCCGCAGCGGCTGTTCGGCATCGCCGGCAAGGGGCGTATCGCAGTGGGTTACGATGCCGATTTCACCGTAGTCGACATGAAGCGGCGCGAGACGATCACCAATACTTGGATCGAAAGCCGTTGCGGCTGGACGCCATATGACGGCAAGACGGTCACCGGTTGGCCCGTCGGCACCTTCGTGCGCGGGCGACGTGTGATGTGGCAGGGCGAGATTTCCAAATCCGCTCACGGCGCCCCGGTCCGCTTTCTGGAGGCGGGGGTTTAGGGTCCAGACCTAATAGCAAGGAGTGGCCAAGATCGCCAGCCGAAGTGTAGGCGGTTCGGCGTGAAGAACATGCTCTATGCGAATGCATCCCAAAATACATCCAAAAGAGAAGGGACCGGTAATCCCGGCCCCTTCAGTAAACCTTCAACGGCCACCACCGCTTGGCGCAACACAGCGTCAATTCGTGGCAACAGCCGATTTGGGTAGACGCTTGAGCACCTGAACTTCCGTCCCGACACCAACGCGGGAGGCTAAGTGCATGACATGTGAATTCATCATGCGGAAGCAGCCAGACGAGGCCGCCCGCCCGATCGAGTTGGGATTGTTCGTGCCGTGGATGCGGTAAAGCGTCTTGCCCAGGTAGATGGCCTTCGCGCCAAGCGGGTTATTGATGCCACCAGTCATCTTCACCGGCAGCTTGGGGTCACGCGCACGCATCTCCTTCGGCGGATGCCAATCGGGCCATGCCGCGATGCGTGAAACGTTCTCCTTGCCGCTCCATGAGAAGCCCTCACGCCCGACCGAAATGGGATAGCGGTAAGCAGACCGGTTCGACAGGATCAAATAGAGTTTGCGCGACGACTGGTCGATAATGATGGAGCCCGGCTTGTAGCTGTTCCGAAAGGTAACGCGCGGGGGCGCCTTGGCCAGGACTGCCGGACGCGGACCACCACTTCGGACACTATTGTTCTTCGTTCTTGGCGAGGAATAACGCCGGCTTTCATATCGATCATACCGGTCATATTCGTCGTCGTCGTCATCGTCTTCATCCCAGCGGTCGCGATCCCATCCCGCGCGGCGGCGGCGCTGACGGTCATAATAAGAGTCGTAATCGTCATACCGGCGACCATAACGCCGGTAGCCACGATTGGACCGCCGACGATAGGTGTCTTCCTCATACCACTGCGCCGCTGCCGGCGTTGCGCTTGCCGCCGTAAAAACACCAGCACCCACGACGACACCTGCCGCTGGCAGTGCGAGTGGTGCGAAACCGGCAAGCAAACCAACGGTGGCAATAATACCGGTTGGCCTGGCGGCAAACGCTTTCGACGTGAACGAGTTGGATTTCGTAGAGGTTACGGACATTGGTGACTTTACTCTCCGGTTAACAGGTCGGATGACGCCCTCATTTACACTTGGAAGGCAGGGTGGAGAAGGATCAGGGCGCTGACACGGCAGCAGCTACAACAATCGCCATGTGATCTTCAAATATTTTTTATTAACCCGAGGCTTACACGGTTCGGTTGAATGCGAGCTGAATGCTTGGTAAGCATTTGCAACTCATTGGATATTCAACTTTGTGGTAAACTGAAAGTCAGCCGCGGGTGTTCGCTGGCCATCTTTGACCTCGGCGTTGCCTTGGGTTCAAACCCTGGGCTTATTCAGCGCGCGTGAAGGCGTGCCACGTGCCATCAGCACCGATGACGAGGCGATACCAGGTCCAGCGCTTCGTCTCTCGCATTTTTTTGATCTGGTCGACAGGGACCAATCTATAAAGGTCAACCTCTTCTTGAGGGGACAACTGATCAAGAGGCCGTTCCGCGAGATATGGCCAAATATATACGTCAGTGTTTTCGGGATCTCGGCCAAGCGGCTGGCGGGCTGGGCCGACGGAGAGCAGGCCAGCGAGCACAGCCAGCAGTTGCCGTCCTTTCCCGTCATCTGACTGGGATTTCAGGTACGCAACCGGATCATCAACCCCATCCGCGACCGAAAACGTTGGTGGCAACTCATTCCACTCGATGGCAGTTTGCAGGTCTTCGATCAACCCTGAGGCCGTGGCGAGTTGGATGGCATCTAGCATCTCAGCTACCGGGTGCGGCAGTTTGGATATGTCAAGCCGGCGATCGAAACGCACATTGGTTGTTTGTTTACCGGTTGCCTCTTTTTCCCGGCTTTCGGGGGGCGTAGCGGTTTTGGATGGGCCGGTGGAAGGCGAGTTTGCCTGCGCTAACGGTAGATGGACAAGGGTCGTGAGCGCCGTTACGAATAAAATAAGACGAATCATGTGACCAAAAGCACGTTTGGTGGAAGCAGTGGAGGCGTGCGCCAATTCTGCGTGAAATAGATGATGCATGCGGATTGCTAGATCGTTTGCGTGTTTCCATGAAACATGAATTCGATTCACGAGACGATTTGGTTTTGGGGGAATGGCTGTTGCAGGCGACCGATTGCCGAGGTTCTGAGCAACTGGAACTCGCGCTACCCGCACATCATCCTGCTGGAATAGCTGTGGCCCTTCGAAATAAACGGCATGAAGCTCAAGCCCCTGGGCTTTTCGATCGGAAGCATCGCCGCACGGACTGTTGCGCAAGTGCCAACTCTGCGCGGCACTTGAACCGTCGGACGTTCCATCCACCGGCTGTAGGGCTTGGCGAGGGCGCATGGATCTGATCCCCAATCCGCTGATAATCCCAGTCGGGCTCGTCATTGGCGTTCTTGTGGCCGCTCCTGTCGGGCCCGTCAACGTGCTCTGTATCCAACGGGCCATTGAAAGAGGGTTTTGGGGCGGTGTCGCGGCAGGAATGGGTGCCGTGCTCGGCGATGGGCTTATCGCTCTTTTTGCGGCCTTGGGTGTTGGCGCAATTTCAGGCGCGGTGCAGGACTATCGCACGGCCATACAGATCGTCGGAGGTCTGGCGTTGGCCGGATTTGGATTGAAGCTCTATCTCGCTGGGCCCAAACTCGAAATGCTGCATCCCAGCCACGCCGAAACAGCATCGCTAAGGGATTTCGCCTGGGACATACCCCAGACCTTCTTCTTGACCATCACCAATCCAGGGGCAGTACTTGGACTGTTTGCGATATTCGGTGGCATCAGCACGTTCGTCGAGGTGAAGAGCAACATTGACGCCTTCACCATGGTTGCAGCGATCATTGGCGGCAGTTTCGGGTGGTGGGTTCTGCTTTCACACTTGATCGGCCGCATTCGCCACAAGATCGATGGTTCGCGGCTTGGCGTAATCAACAGGATTGCGGGGCTGCTGCTGATCATTTTCGGTGGTGTTTTGATCGGCGAAATGGTGATGAAAAAAATGCTTCATTTCATCTGAGCGCCGATCCATCGGCCTGTAGACACAGCCTTACTGTGCAAGGAGCTGAGAAGAATGCAATCGCGCTGCAATCACTGGCGCGTTTGCATCATGGTGAATTCGCCATGCCTCACACGTTGCTCCAGCCCGCGGGCAAGGCTAGCCACGGCATCTTCCCCATAGATGTCGATAAGGTCGCTAAGTGCGGTGAATAAAGCCGCGTAGGCCATCATCTCCGGCGCGACGCCGGTCTCTTCACCCTCATCCCAGGCAGCAAGGATTAGGCGCAAGGCTTGTAGGCTTTCCTCACCTTGATTAGTGAATTCGATCGATGACGCCACGTTTGTTTTCCCCGATTAGGGCAGGAACTGACCTGGCCCAATTTCGTCCTGGAGCTGGTGCTGCAGATGCACCTTGCGGTGTTGATTTCGCCTGGATATTCACAATTGTTCGGAACAAGATTTGGCCATCCAGGCACAACAGCTCCTGCGTTCTCTATCACGCGCCTTCACGCTTGAGTAGATAGCCGCTCTTAATCGTGAATCGCGTCTCCGTCCATGGCCAGAGTATGTTCAGCCGAAGTGTGCAGCGGTTCGGCGGGAAGAACATGCTCAAAATAAAAGAAAATAGATCGCGTTCGCGATTCCGTGAAAAGTGAACGCGATCTAAGAACCAAACCGACGCCTGTGTTGCATTATCCTGCAACAATAACGCTCAAAAAGTTATTTCGCAGTTGTAATCAAGCCATCCGCAATCTCCGCGCCTTCCGCCAGAAACCGATCAATTGCGGCGCGTGCTGTAGGGGTGCAGACATTGTAGGTACGCGAATAGCTGCGATACCCCTGGTTGAAGCTTAGCGTTAAGCGCGACCGGCGCTCGGCGCTGGAACCCTCCGATTTCATGAGCTCCTGCATTGTGTCCCGCCAGAACTGCCCTTCGTTGGCGCCGCAAAGCTCACGCAGGTAGTGTACTGAGCCGATGAGCTCAGCAAGCCGCAACAGTTTGGGGTCGTAGGGGCGGGTATCCGCCGATTGGGAGTTTGGGGCAGCAAACGTGGGGGCAGCCACAGTCGCAACAAGCCCGGTGAGAACCAGGCCCGCCGCCAGAATAACGGCATTGCATGGCCGCCGTCCGGGCTTGCACTTGAGCCGTTTCCCTCTCGCGACGATAGGAGAAGCGTTGCTCCGCGCACTCTTCCCTTGCCACGTCTGTAGCAGGGCATCGGCATTCTTGGGCGTTGCGAAGGGCACGGCGTCTCCAGATCATGGTTCATCTCGCTTTCGTGGCGAGGCGTCCTGGCATCGAATTGAGTGATATGTAGCATCGATTCTGGGCCTTGACACGGCACGCACCCAGCCAGCCCGACACATGCGGTTTTGCCCTCCAGTTTTCCCGCATTGCCGTGCTGTTTTATGCAGAACCTTCGTGCACTCGGCTCTGGCAGGCACTGATGATTTCAGTGAGGCCCTCGGTAACAGGCAAGGTTGCAACATCACAAATCGGCACTAAGCGGGCTTCAGCGGCATCCGAACCAGCTTGAGGGCGGCAATCTGAAGGCGCAATCCCGGTAAAGACCGTAATTACATACTGCTGTGCTTTGCTCGAGTCCTTCGCCAGAGTGCTCACTCGATGTGTTGTTACAGCGGCAAGCTTTCCTGCAACAATGCCGGTTTCTTCAAGCAGCTCTCGTCGCGCTGCGTCCTCGTGTGTCTCGCCCGCATCCAGGTGCCCGCCCGGCGCGCTCCATCGGCCCTTGTTTGCACCCTTGCCGCGCCGTATCAGCAGCACGGATCCATTTCGGAACAACAAGACGCTCGACGCTTCGATTACCCGTGTTGCGCCACCGCTGCTCACAGGTTGGGCGTTGGTGGTTGGAGTATTCATGCTATCAACCCGGTCACTGTGACCAATTGGGGCACACGTTCGTTATTCTACGTTGACGATCGTCGCGGGACTAGGGTCCGGCCCCTAATTTAAACGACAACTTTCTTGACGGACAACCGCAATGTGCTCGCGTTATTCGCTGACATCACCTCCCGAAGCGGTGCGCCAGACGTTTGGAGTGTTCGATAGGGAGCAATTTCCGCCCCGCTACAACATAGCTCCGACCCAACCCGTGCTCATTGTACGCAACTCGTTGCGCCATGAACGTGAACTGGTATTGGTGCGCTGGGGCCTAATCCCATCCTGGGTAAAAGACCCAAACGGCTTTACCACGCTGATCAACGCACGCTCTGAAACAGCCACCACCAAGCCGTCGTTCCGGGCTGCAATGCGGCACAAGCGTTGTCTTGTCCCAACCGATGGATTTTACGAGTGGACCGGACCGAAAGGCGCCAAACAACCTCACCTGATCCGGCCCAGGAATGGCGGCCTGGTTGCAATGGCCGGTATATTCGAGCATTGGCTGGGTGCTGACGGCAGCGAAATTGAAACAATGGCGATCCTGACGGTAGCTGCCAATCAGACGATGCGTCCGATACATGATCGCATGCCGGCCATCTTGCCGCCCGAGGCATACGACATGTGGCTTGACTGCCGATCAGGTTCGGCACTTCCGGTTGAGGCACTTCTCAGTCCCGCGCCCAGCGACTTGCTCGAAGTAATTCCCGTTAGCAGGGCCATCAATAACCCTCGCAATGAAGGGCCGGGCGTGCTGGAGGAAAACACTGGCGCCTGACGTTTTCTGCAATCGCGTCAATCGAACGTGAATTCAGTATATCTGAAAAAGTGTCAGCCATTTCCATTCCCTGAACATCCAGCATGAAGCAGGGTTGTGGTGTCAAAGCACACCTTGCGTAAAACACATTTGCGACGTGCAAGATTCATCTCTTGGTTGCAAAAACTTCAATGGTTTTTGTGAACTCTGTTTCCATGCCAGCAACGCCATGTTCGTGCGGATTGATTATGAATTCTCAAATCAAAGTTCACGGCCCGCGCATCGCATCGGCGCTTATGTGACGCTATTCTGTCACAGGCAAGCCGGCAACTTTCTGGCAGGTTAGGCTTGAACCCCTCTTGGCTTGGTTCCAGTCGCGCGCGTTGCATTCTACCCCTGGGTTCGGGTGCAGAAGTTGTGCGCGGCTGCGTCAGCTGGCTCTTTGAGTGGGCATCTGGGTTCGCCGTGCGGCGGTCGTACGGTGGGGTAGCGTACCGGTTCCAGGCGAGACAAGAAGCCTCGGACCGCAGGGAGTTGTGTTTCATGATTTACAGGGGCCATGATCTCGATTTGAGAACGCCGGCATGGCGTGGAACTGAGCCGGCGCGGCGCGACGCTCACAATGAAGTAGCTGAGCGGGAGGGCGGTGACGATCTGGACGAACTGTATGCCCACCAGGCCGAACGCGAAATCCCGATATGGGTGGACGAAACGGTTCTGGCTTGTTGCAACCACGCCTTCGACGTTGCGTTAGCTCACCGCTCAGCTGAAGTCCGCGTCGAACATCTTCTGCACGCCTTGACGCGGATTGATGCTTCAGCGTCGGTGCTGGAACACAATGGTATACGTGCATCGTCGCTACGCCGGGAAACCGCAACGGTGATCGCCAATGAAATTCCTGTGGCTTTGGGCAACGGAGGGTTCTCACCGCGACGGGCAGACGGTTTCGAAGAGGCGCTGCGCCTAGCGGCAGCCCATGCCTATCAGCGCAACCAGCCGGTCAACGTTGAAGACCTACTTCATGTATTCCTGGTGTTGCGTCCGGCAATCGAAGGAATGGACCTCGTTGCTCGTCATCTTTCCGCAAGGCGCGTCCGGCCTGAACAGCAGCCCGCAACATTCTACTACCAGCAGCGCCCCTCCTATGCACTGGCGCCTGCCGCCTATGCCCCCCCGTCCGAGCCGCGAGGCTACGAGGACGCCTATGAGGCGCGCGGATGGAGACCTTCGGGCGGGTTCTACGATGCGGGTTTTGAGCATCCGTTCAATGCGCCGCCGCGCCGTGCTTCATCTTCGCGGGAGCGGGTTCGGCCGATGTCAGCTTCCCATCAGGCCGGATTGGCCGAGCCACAAGCGAGCTCAGCCCCAGTTGGGCACACGGCACCGGCACAGTCCAGTCCACCGCCACGCCCGGTCCTTGCCGAGCAACCAGCACCAGCCAACTCACCAGCACCCGAACCCAAGCTGGTGATGGATCCAATGCAGGCGGCCACGGATCGCCTGCAAAACTCCCGCCTGGATGCGCTTGAAAAAATGGTGCGGGAGATCTCCGGACAAATCACTGGCCAACGTGACGATGCGGTCCGCATGTCCGATGGGTTGTTCAACCGTCTTGCTTCGATCCAGGCACTGGTTTCGGCTCGACCAGAAAACGGCCCGGCGATAGCGGAAGTCGATCTTAGTGGCGTGGAAAAGAAGCTCGCCGAAATGGATATGGGGCGCGTCGAGCAGCGGCTTGCCGCAATTGACCTTGGGCGCGTGGAACAACAGATTTCGGCGCTGGAT
Organism: Hyphomicrobiaceae bacterium; assembly: GCA_047972825.1. Lineage (GTDB taxonomy): Bacteria > Pseudomonadota > Alphaproteobacteria > Rhizobiales > Hyphomicrobiaceae > JAEUMD01. The sequence continues at coordinate 19,199 of JBKEAX010000043.1, forward strand.
CAACAATTCTCGGCGCGTTTGAGTGAATCCACGTCAAACGTTTCGCAGAAGATTGCGGCACTTGAAGCCGTCTCCAACTTGGGCGAGGTGATTGGCCGCCTGGAGCTCATTGAAGAAGCGCTTCTTGGTCGCGATGGCGAGATCTCGGGCGACCTGGACAGCCGCGTCAAGGAAGTGGCCGAGGCCGTTTCCCTGCAGCAGACGACGCTCGATGATGCACGCGCGGCCCTGTCTGAGGACGTGCGGGATGTCAACATATCGATCACCGAGCAGTCATCCCGCATCACCAGCACGGGTGAAAGCCTGGGGGAGCTCGTGCGTGCCGTCGAAAGCCTGCGCGATGAAGAACGCAATACCGTGGCCCAGGTCGGCAACCTGCTATCGAGCTATCGGTCGGATGTGCAAGGCTATGTAGCGAAAACCAACGAAGTGCACGAGGCCCGCAACACAGAAATCAAGGAAGTGCACGAAGCGCTTATGAAGCTGAACTCCAACCAGCACACCCTTGCCGGATCAATCGACAAATGGCGCAGTGATGGGGCGGGTGATATGGCATTGCTCGCCGCGCGCATTGAGGAGCTGGAGCGGGAAGCTGCCCGCCCCATGGCATTGCTGGAAACGTTGTCGGCAAACATGGAAAACATGCACCGCCTGACGGTCGAGCGCTATCATCGCCGTAATCGTTTCTGGTATTGGTTGTTCGGCACGGATGATTGGGTTGCAGCAAGCTGGCCATCGCAATCATCGCGTATCGAGGCAGAGCGCGCGGCATTGAATTCGTAAAGCCCTGAAGCCCTCGGCAGGGCCTCAAACGACCTTGCCGGGGTTCAAGATGCCGTTGGGGTCCAGCGCCCGCTTGATGGCGCGCATCATGTCCAACTCAACCGGGCTTTTTAGGCGGGTCAGTTCGGCACGTTTCATCCGGCCGATGCCATGCTCGGCGGAGATTGAGCCGTCCATGTCTGCAACCAGGGTGTGGACAGCAGTTGAGATTTCCTCCCAACGGGCAAGGAAGGCAGCCTTGTCCATGGTTCTGGGCTGGGTGATGTTGTAATGCACGTTGCCGTCACCGAAGTGACCGAACGGAATCGGGCGGGCCCCGGGGCAGAGTTTTTCGACAAGGGCGTTAGCGCGCCCGATGAAGTCTGGCATTTTTGCTGGCGCAACCGAAATGTCGTGTTTGATGGAGCCGCCCTCAAACTTCTGCGCATCAGACATTTCTTCGCGTAGACGCCAGAAATCTTTTGCCTGTTGGATCGTTTGCGCAATTGCCGCGTCAGCAACGATACCGTCCTCGATGGCTTCGCCGAGCAAACCTTCCAACACAGTGTTGGCGCGGCCGTCTGCTTCGGGCGACGAAATCTCGATAAGCACCGACCATGGAGCAATATCGCCAAATGGGTTGCGCACGCCTTCCACGTGGCGAACGGCAATTTCAACCCCGCTCTGGCAGATGAATTCAAACGCAGTCAGGTAAGGGCCTGCGGCCGTTTCGGCACGCTTGAAAAATTCCAGCACATTATCGATGTTGCCGAGTGCGCAAAATGCGCTCCCCTTTTCTGCTGGCGGCGAGAACAGCTTCAACGACGCGGCGGTTATGATGCCAAGCGTTCCCTCCGAACCAATGAACAGGTCCTTGAGGTCATAGCCCGTATTGTCCTTCTTGAGCGTCTTGAGCGAAGACCAGATGCGACCGTCGGCAGTAACGACTTCCAGGCCGAGTGTCAGCGCGCGCATGTTGCCATAAGCGAGCACATTGACGCCTCCGGCATTGGTTGCAAGGTTGCCACCAATCTGGCAGGTGCCTTCGGAAGCCAGGCTTAGGGGAAATAAACGCCCGGCACCTTCAGCCACGTTTTGCAGATTGGCGAGCGTTATGCCTGCTTCAGCGGTGACTGATTGCCCTGCTGCATCGATGTCACGCACCTTGTCGAGGCGGGCAACCGAAAGGACAATATCCCGGCCGTCCTCGTAGGGAATCTGTCCGCCAACGAGACCGGTATTGCCAGCCTGTGGCACGATGCCAACCCGAGCTTCATTTGCCAGCGCCAGAATTTTAGAGACTTCTTCAACCGTGCCCGGACGCAGCACCAGCGCGGTCTTGCCAACATAACGGTCCCGCCACTCGCGCAGGTACGCCGCTTGCGCGCCAGCTTCGGCCAGCGCATGTGTTGGGCCCACGATGTTGGTGAATTGCGAGATCAGTTCTGGTGTCGGCGTATTGAGCGGAGGCAGGTCGGTCGGTCTGGTCATCGGCGAGGCCTCGGTGCAGGTTTGCGATCAAGATCGGTATCAAGGCTGTTCCGCAGCTGCGCGGGCAAGTCGGTCATTGATGGCTTCACCAAGTCCACCACTTGGAATTGGCATCACGGCAATTGAAGCAGCACCAGTGGCGTCAAGCTCACGCAGTGCAGAAAACAGGCGGGCAGCTGCTTCGATCAGGTCACCCTTTTCACTAAGATTGAGAGTTGGACCATCATGCTCGGGAACGTTGGCGCCAAAAGCAAGCAGTGCCTCGCCCGATTCCG
>JBKEAX010000060.1:0-8143 GCA_047972825.1 Hyphomicrobiaceae bacterium
TGATCGACCCTGGGGGACGAGTGAGCGCATCTCGCGCCTCGTCTGCATCGGTGAACATGACCACGTCGATCCGCTTGCGATAGCGCGGCAGCTCGGCGGGGTGTCACAGGAGGGCTGATGCACGTCGTCTTTCGTGAGCGCCATGGCCTGGAAGAGACTGATGCTCCTTTCGATGTCGGGCAGGATCCGGCCGACATGGTGGTCCTGTCTTATTCCGATAGCGATCTCGGCGCTTTCGCGGCTGGCTGGCGGCGTGCAGCAGGTTCATTGCCATCGCTGCGCCTCGCCAACATTGTAGCGCTGCGCCACCCGGTCTCTATCGATACTTACATCGAAAAAACGCTATACGGTGCAAAGGCGATACTGATCCGTCTTATCGGCGGTGAGCCTTATTGGCCTTATGGGCTCGCATCAATTTATCGCCTGGCAAGAAAAGCGGGAATCGCGCTGGCCGTGCTTCCTGGCGATGGGCGTGCGGATGCGCGCCTTGATGCCTTATCGACTGTGCCGGTTCCCCTGCTACGGCGTCTTGCAGCACTCTGCGATGCAGGAGGAGCAATCGCAGCGCAGTCGGCGCTGGCCGAGTTGGCGCAGGCTGCTGGGCTTGATGCGGGACCAGTCTCAGGTGAGCCGGCGGTCCCTGAGTATGGCCTCTATGATCCTGTGCGTGGTCCGATTGGACGCGCTGAGATAGTGCCTACTGACGGACCGCTAGCGCTTGTTGCCTTCTACCGTGCATATTTGACGGCCGCAGACATGGCGCCGGTTGATGCTCTTATCGAGGAACTGCGTGTCGGCGGTGTTGCAGCATACGGTGTCTTTGCGCCCTCACTTAAGGCTGCTGGTGCCCGGACTTGGTTGCAAACAACGCTTGAGACGTTAAGACCCGCTGCCATCGTCAATACAACTGCATTTTCCGCACGGGACGAGAAAGGTGCAACGCCCTTTGATGCGGCTGGTTGCCCTGTTTTCCAGGTGGCATTGTCTTCGGCGCAAAAGCGCGAATGGGTGGCAGTCGAACGTGGGCTCTCACCGGCAGACCTTGCGATGCACGTTGTCCTGCCCGAGGTGGATGGGAGGATTTTTACAGGCGTCGTCAGCTTCAAGTCTCCTGAAAAACGTGATGCCGATCTGCAGTATGCGCGCTTTGCACATAGGGCCGATCATGCGTGTGTGACTTCCAGTGTGAACCGCGTACTGGCGTGGCAGCGGCTAGCTGCAACTCCAGCCGATAAGCGCCGCATTGCTATCGTCTTGTCGACCTACCCAGGCCGTGATTACCAAATGGCGCATGCGGTTGGTCTTGATACTTTGGCATCGACCGAAGCTCTGCTCGATGATCTTGCAGAACAAGGGTACGGCGTGTGTCGTCCATCGAAACCCCTGTCCGCTCTTGCGATCAGCACCATCGCATGGCCGGTGTCGCGCTACCTGGCGGCCCTCGAAGCGCTTCCCGTTGAGCTTCGTGATGCGCTTGCCTCAGCATGGGGCACGCCCGAAGACGACCCTGCCGTGCGCGATGGTACATTCCATTTCCACGTTATCGAGGCCGGCAATGCGGTCGTCGCCCTGCAACCCGAACGTGGCGATGCGCAATCCCGCGATGCGGACTATCACGATATTTCGCGCACGCCGCGCCACGGCTATGTTGCGTTCTATCTGTGGCTCAGGGAGCGCAACATCGATGCGCTCGTGCATATGGGCGCGCACGGCACGCTTGAATGGCTGCCGGGCAAGGCTGTGGCGCTATCGGCACGCTGCTGGCCTGAAGCGCTGATCGGCGCGACGCCCGTGATCTATCCCTTTATCGTCAATGATCCGGGAGAAGCCGCGCAGGCCAAGCGGCGCATTGGCGCGGTGACGCTCGGCCATCTTCCGCCACCGCTCATTCAGTCCGAGACACCTGCGGAGCTTGCATCGCTTGAACAATTGCTCGATGAATACTCCAACGCCGATGGGCTTGATCCGGCGCGTCGCAAGCGTCTCATCGACGCAATACGCGATGAAGCCCAAGCGGCGGGTGTTGAGGCGGATCTTGGCCTCACTGCGGGCGCGTCACCTGTGGAGGCCATAACCCGTATTGATCGCTTCGTTTGCGATATCAAGGATAGCCAGCTGGGCAGCGGTTTGCATGTGTTCGGACGGGGCGAGGGCGCAGAGACGGAACGTACCGGTCTTCTCGCCGCTCTGGCAGGCAAGCGCGTTGCGGCAGGCCCGGCAGGCTCGCCCTGGCGGGGACGAACCGACGTTCTGCCAACCGGGCGCAACCTCTATTCCGTTGACCCGCGCGCGGTTCCCTCACCGACGGCCTATGCTCAAGGCGTCAAGCTCGCCGAGGAACTGATCCGCCGCCACTTGCAGGATCATGGCGATTGGCCGCGGGGGATCGTCGTCGATCTTTGGGGGTCGGCCACCATGCGCACGGCGGGTGAAGATTTTGCCATGGCCATGCATCTGGCCGGGCTCAAGCCCACCTGGGATCATGCGAGCGGTCGCGTTACCGGTTTCGAGGTTCTCGCTCTGGCGCTCATCGGCCGGCCGCGCATCGACGTGACGCTGCGTGTATCGGGGCTCTTTCGCGATCTCTTTCCAGGCCTCGGCCAGCTCTTCCAGGCTGGGGTCGAAGCGCTCGCTGAACGAGCCGAGCCTGATAGCGAAAACCCGTACAGGAAGGAGGAGGCCCACGTCTTTTGTCCCGCACCAGGCCAGTACGGAGCGGACATGGGAGGGCTGATCAACGAATATACAGAAGAAGCACGGCAAGCCGCCGGAGAGGCTTGGCTTAACGCCTCCAGTTTCGCAATCGGTCGGGATGGTGCTGCGCGCAAGGACAAAGAGGCGATTGAAATTCGGGTGTCGGCGGCTGATGCGTTTGTTCACACCCAGGATCTGCCGGAAACGGATCTACTACTGGCGTCAGACTACGCCGCTCATGAAGCCGGATTTGCTGCCGCTGCCACGCGATTGTCAGATGCGGGGAGTGAACGGCCCGTCACGCTCTATCACCTGGATGCGACGAAGCCGGATCGTCCCCGTGCCCGGACGTTGACTGAGGAGATCGCCCGCGTCGTGCGCGCCCGCGCGGCCAACCCGAAATGGGCCAACGGCATGATGCACCACGGTTTTCGTGGTGCGGCTGAGATTGCGGCGACGCTCGACCATTTGGGCGCTTTCGCCCACCTTGCGGGCGTCGTACCATCGCACTTGTTCGACCTCTACCATGAGGCTACCTTGGGGCGGGACGAGGTTGTCGCCTTCATGACCCGAGAGAACCCGGCAGCACTCGAAGCCCTCCGTTCGGCGTTTCAGCGGCTTCATGATGCAGGGCTCTGGACGACACGGCGCAATTCCATCGTCGCTTCCATCGAGGATAATCGTTGAGTGTTCCTTTTGAGATCAAGGGGTGGTGCCCCGGCGCGCTCCGCCCGATGGCAAGCGGAGATGGGCTCGTCGTGCGCGTGCGACCGCGGGCCGGCACGCTCACTTCGGCCGAAGCTCTCGCCATCGCAACTGGCGCCCGGCTCTACGGCAACGGTCTCATTGACCTGACATCGCGCGCGAATCTGCAGATACGTGGTGTCAGCGAAAAAACGCATCGTCCCTTGATCGAACACCTGTCTTTGGCCGGCCTGATCGATGACGACGTAGAATCGGAGTGTCGCCGCAACATTATTGTGACACCTTTTGGGACAGGGGATTGCCGGACGCAAACCAACTCGATCGCGTCCAGCCTGGAGGCGGCGTTGGCAGGCGCCCCATCTCTGCCGGGCAAGTTTGGCTTCGCAGTTGATACTGGAAACCGGCGCGTGCTTGCTGATACCTCGGCCGACATCCGAATTGAGCGGGACGTCTCTGGAGAGATCATTGTTCGTGCGGATGGCGCACCGGCCGGTTGTCGCGTTGCCGCAGATGAAGCCGCGGATATGGCATTGCAGCTCGTGCACTGGTTTGTCGAAAGCGGTGGCGTCAACTGTGGGCGGGGCCGTATGGCGGAACATTTGGCGCAAGGCGCGCAGCTCACCGCGCAGCTGACCGGAACAGCCAAGCCCGCCCCGGCGCAACTGCCAAGCAGGCCTGGGGCAACGAGTTCTGGTGTGTTGGTTGGCGCCGAATTTGGCCAGTTTCAAGCCGAAATGATTGAGGCACTTGCAGCATGTTGCAGCGAACTGCGCGTAACGCCGTGGCGCATGCTGCTGCTTGCTGGCATCAGCATGGCACCGGAAATCAACGGTCTGATAACAGCACCAGACGACCCGCGCGTGCGGGTTACAGCCTGCACAGGCGCACCAGGATGTCCCCAGGCACGCGCGCCGGTTCGAGATCTGGCGCGCCGCCTTGCACCGTTCGTTCCGGCACACTCTCATCTGCATGTGACCGGCTGTGCCAAAGGCTGCGCCATGCCCCGCGCAGCACCCTTCACCTTGCTCGCGACACCCCAAGGCTTTTCACAGATCTTGAACGGTTCGGCGCGCGCAGAGCCGGCCCGTACTGGTCTTGCCGCTGATACCATTGCCACCAATCCGTCACTTGTCTTCGAGACCGCCTGATGCCCCACAAATTTGAAACGGACGGGGCGAAGATCTACGCCCAATCCTTTGCGACAATTCGTGCCGAGGCCGACCTTGCCGCCTTTTCGGCCGATGAAGAGCCGGTGGTCGTGCGCATGATCCATGCTGCGGGTCTCGTTGGCCTGGAACGGTCCATCCGCTTCACGACGGGGATGGCAGCCGTGGCGCGTGCAGCGTTGCAAGATGGCGCTCCGATCCTGTGCGATGCGCGCATGGTCTCCGAAGGCATCACCAGAGCCCGCCTGCCGCGCGGCAATCGGGTGATTTGCACGCTTCATGAGCCGGAGGTAGCAAACATGGCGCATACGCTTGGGACGACCCGCAGCGCCGCCGCTCTCGAACTTTGGCGGCCGCACCTTGAAGGCAGCATTATCGCAATCGGCAACGCGCCAACAGCTCTCTTTCACTTGCTCAACATGCTGGAGGATAATGCCTGTCCGCGCCCCGCCGCGATCATTGGCTGCCCGGTTGGCTTTGTCGGTGCGGCGGAATCCAAGGCGGCATTATGGGCGGCACCGCCTGCTCCGGCACTAATTGTGGAAGGTCGGCTGGGCGGTTCCGCGATTACCGTGGCCGCCATTAACGCTCTTGCCAGTGAGAAGGAATGATCGCGCGTATGGGCAAGGTGATCTGTGCGGGACTTGGTCCTGGAGATCCAGACTTGATGAGTGTTCGGGCGTGTCGCACGGTGAAGGCCGCGCTTCAGGTTGCCTACTTTCGCAAGAAGGGTCGGCAAGGCAACGCCCGTCGTATCGTCGATGGCCTGCTCTCGCAGGATTGCATCGAGCACGCCATGGAGTATCCGGTAACGACGGAGGTTCCCTTCGACGATCCACGCTACGTCAATATGCTGGCGAACTTCTACGACACCTGGGCGGAGCGTCTCGTTGACCTCGCGCGCGGAAAGGACATCGTTGTTCTGTGCGAAGGCGATCCGTTCTTCTTCGGCTCGTTTATGCACCTTTTTATCCGTCTGCACGGCCGGGTCGAGATTGAGGTCATTCCCGGCATCACCGGTATGACCGGATGTTGGAATGCTGCAGGGCTTCCGGTGACCTGGGGTGATGACGTTTGTACAGTGTTGATGGGAACGCTTGGTGAAGACAAACTCGTCCAGCACATGACCAAGGCTGACGCGATCGTTGTCATGAAGACAGGCCGCAACCTGCCGAAGGTGCGCCGCGCGCTTGAGGCTGCCGGTCGTCTCGATGACGCATGGCTTATTGAGCGCGGCACCATGCCGGGCGAGCGGGTGGTGCGGCTTGTTGAAACCGAAACCATCGATTGTCCCTATTTCGCAACCGTGATCGTCGCTGGCAACGGCCGCCGGCCGATGGTGGCGGAATGACCGGCTGGCTTAAAATTGTCGGGCTCGGCCCTGGCGCTGACGCTATGACCACGCTGCAGGCAAGAGATACTCTTGCCGCTGCGACTGACGTCTATGGCTATGCGCCCTACGTGAACCGGATCGAACAACGCGCGGGCCTTGTCGTGCATCCCTCCGATAACCGTGAAGAACTGATGCGGGCACGAGCAGCACTCGAAGCGGCGGTCAGTGGCCGGCGCGCGGTGATCGTTTCGAGTGGCGATCCAGGCGTTTTCGCAATGGCCGCAGCAGTGTTCGAGGCAATGGAAGGCAACGAGCATTGGCAGCAGCTTGACATTGCGGTTCTGCCCGGAGTGACAGCCATGCTGGCGGCTGCTGCTGCGGCGGGCGCGCCGCTCGGCCACGATTTCTGCGCCATCAACCTTTCTGATAATCTGAAGCCGTGGAGCAGCATCGAACGGCGTCTTGCCCTAGCCGTCGAGGCGGATTTCGCCATTGCGCTCTACAACCCACGCTCAAAGGCGCGACCTGATACGTTCGCGAGTGCGTTGCATACGATTGCGCGTGCCGGAGGGGGTGATCGTCTCGTTGTCCAGGTTCGGAACGCAAGCCTTCCTGATCAGGTCGTGAAGGTTGCGCCTGTAACCGAGATTGATCCGGTTTCAGTCGACATGCGCACGCTGGTCATCATCGGAAGCTCGGCAACGCGGGCCGTCGGACATTGGGTCTACACGCCGAGGCGTGCTCCATGAGCCGGTGCGAGCCACGCCAAGACCTCTTCGACAGTCTCGACGATTGTTCGCGCCGGAATAGGGGGGCGCGCAATCATCGTTACGGGCAGGTGCAGGGCTCGTGCAACGGCAATCTTGGCTCCAGCCGTCGCGCCTCCTGCATTCTTGGATACGACCCAGTTGATACGATGCGAGCACATCAGATCCATGTCGCCCTCGACGCTGAACCCACCGCGCGCAATGACAACCTCATGGTGCGGCAAGGGTACTTGTTCGCGAGGCGCATCGATGAAGCGCAACAGATAGTGATGTTCAGGGCGCTTTGCAAAAGTCGCGATGTTCTGGCGGCCAATGGCAAGAAAGACGCGCGTCGGTTCCTTTGGCAGGCTCTCGACGGCTGCTTCCACATCGGCAACATGCAGCCAGTTGTCGCCAGCCTGCTGGGACCACGGGCTCCTCTCCAGCGCGACAAGGTTTGCATCTGTCATCGCTGCCGCGGCGATCGCATTCCGGCTCATGCCCGCGGCAAATGGATGAGTAGCGTCCACGATATGCGTGATGCCTTCGGATGCAATATAGCCGGAAAGCCCCTCCACGCCGCCAAAGCCGCCGATTCGTGTCAGCAGGGGTTGAGCAATGGGAGTGTCGGTACGGCCAGCGTAGGAGAAAACGGCGTCAACACGCGCCTCCGCCAGTGCTGTCGCAAGGCGGCTCGCTTCGCTCGTCCCGCCAAGCAGCAGTACGCGCATCACGCCACACACTTCATGGGTTGGTAGATCATGAAACCCTGGCTTTCGATCATCGGTATTGGCGAGGATGGCCTCGAAGGGCTCACCGAGGCAAGTCGGTGTGCTCTCAATGAAGCCGATATCGTGTTTGGCGGACGACGTCACCTGGAACTTGCCCAGGTTGGTTCACGCGGGCGAGCCTGGCCGCTGCCATTTTCGATTGAGCCGGTGTTGGCCTGCCGGGGCAAACGGGTAGCTGTTCTGGCGTCTGGCGATCCCTTCTGGTTCGGTGTCGGTGGCAGTCTCGCCCAGCATGTCGCGCCGGAAGAGTGGCGCGCCTTCCCTGCTGTATCGACGTTCTCGCTCGTTGCGGCGAGGCTTGGCTGGCGGGTGGAGGAAACGCAGTGTCTGGGGCTGCACGCGGCACCTCTCGACAAACTCGCCGCGCATGCAGCCGATGGGCACAGAGCCATCTGCCTCATGCGTGATGGTGATGCTGTTCGTAAACTGGGTGCGTGGCTGTCGCGCGCGGACTTCAGCGAAAGCCGGGCGTGGGTGGTCGAGGCAATCGGAGGGCCGCACGAGAAAATTCGCGAGTTCCGTGCTTCGGAACTTTCGCAAGGCGAGTATGGAGCGCTTGTGTCCGTCGCCCTTTTGATGCGTGGAGGCAAGGGCCGTATTCGCTCGAACGGCCTTCCAGATGATGCATTCCTGAGCGACGGCCAGATCACCAAGCGGCCGGTGCGGGCGATCACATTGTCGACGCTTGCACCGCGCGCTGGTGAGCGG
>JBKEAX010000148.1:0-9267 GCA_047972825.1 Hyphomicrobiaceae bacterium
CAACAACCGTCATCTTGCCAGGAAGCACGTCGAGCGACATGTCGGCGATCACCTGCTGGCGGTCCCATTCGTCGCCGTAGGCTTTGGAGACGTTTTCGACCACCAGATGACTTTTGCCCTCAGCATGCGCATCGGAGCCTGTGGAGGCTGGAATGTCCGCTGGTGATGCTGGACTAGATGCTTTGTTCGTCATGGACTGCGAACCTGTCATGGGAATAGTGCCTCTACGGTAGTTTGCTTGTTGGTTCTGGTTTCAGGTGTTTTCACGGACTGCTTCTAGAGCATGTTCAGCCGAAGTGTACGCGGTTCGGCGTGAAGAACACGGCGAGAACTAAAAGAACATAAAGCGCGCTCGCGATTCCGTGAAAAGTGAACGCGATCTAGAAGAGGCGTCTCCAAGGCATCATGACATCGCCGAGCCAGCGTATTGCACTCGATGAGATGTAGCCGGCGATGCCAATGGAGATCATGCCCACAACGACCTGGGTCAGCGAACCGCCCATATAGGAGTTCCAGATAAAGAACCCGAGGCCGCCGCCACCTTGTGTACCGCCGCCTGAGATCATTTCGGCAGCAAGCACCACTTCCCAGGTGATGCCCATGCCGACCGCAGCACCCGTGAAGATCGAGGGCAACGTGCCAGGGAGAATGATTTTGGAGAACAAATCCCATTGGCTTGCACCCATGGACTGGGCGGACCGGAGGTAACGCACGTCAATGGTTCGCGCGCCGCCGAGCACGTTGATAACGATCGTGAAGAAAGCGCCAAGGAACGTCACGAATGCAATCGACATCTCGTTGGTTGGCCAGAAGATGAGTGACGCTGGCACCCAGGCCAGAGGAGGAATTGGCCGAAGAATCTCAAATGGCGGGAAGAACAGGTCGCGGAAATACTTGTTGACCGCGAGTGCCAGCCCGAAAGGAATGCCAAGAAGCATCGCGACACCAAACCCGGTCAGCACGCGCTTGAAGCTCTGGATCCAGCTGTCCCAATAGCCTGCCTTGGGAAGGACCTCTAGCCATGCCGCGAAGACTTCTGTTGGCGGTGGAATGAGCCCCACAAACGGGAGTGTCCAGTCCTTGCCGAACCATTCGTCAAAACGTGATCCTATCTCCCAGACGACCATAAACACTGCAATCGCAATGATGCCGCGCCACATTGACGGGTTTTCAAGCATCTTCTGCAGTGCGGACCGCCGCCGTACAACCGGTGTTACCGATTCACTGTGAGCAACATTCGCCATCTTCATCGATTCCGTTCAATTGGTTCCAGAGGTTCGGACTACGTCAAGCAAGCTCTCGTTCGCCCGCCTGGAATGCTTTGACGGCCTCTTCGTGGACTGCTTCATTGACCTCTTCCATGAGTGTGCGGAACTCTTCGGAAGACAAACTCTCGTATGTGCGTGGGCGCGGTATGTTGACATCCACGGTCTTTTTCAGGCTGCACGGACGCGTGGTCACGATGTGAACCTTGTCGCCCAGGAAGATTGCCTCTTCGAGATCGTGGGTGATGAAGAAGATCGTCACCTTGGTTCTGTCGTAGGTTTCCAGAAGCGATTCATGCATGATCGATTTGGTCAACGCATCCATGGCACGATAGGGCTCGTCGAGAAGCAGGACCTTTGGTTCGTTGATCAACGCCCTTACGATTTCAGCGCGCCGCGCCATGCCTGACGAAACCTCGCCGGGATACTTGTTGCAGAAGTCACCGATGCCAGCTTCAGCTAGCATTTGCTCAGACTTCTCCATGGCTTCGGATTTGGACATGCGCCGTTGCACGATGGGGCCATAGGCAACGTTCTCCGCCAAGGTTTTCCAGGGGAACAACGCGCCGTTCTGGAACACGACCATGCGGTCTGCGCCTTGCTCGGCCTTGGGTTTGCTTGGTCCGCACAAGAGTTCGCCATCAAGGCGGATTTCGCCGGAGGTTATCGAATGAAAGCCGGCGATGGCATTCAAAAGCGTTGTCTTGCCGCAGCCAGACGGTCCAACGATCATGCAGACTTCGCCGGCTGCAATTTCCATTGAACAGTCGTCGACGGCGCAAACATTGACGCCCTCGGGGTCGTAGATCTTTGTTACGTTCTCGATTGAAATCGCCCCACCCATCGCAGCACTGTTTCCAGATGATGCGATTGGGGAAGAGTTCTGATTGATCGTTGCGTTCGGTGTCGTCATATCCATGGGGTGTTCTTGTGTCCCTAGATTAGGTTGGGTCTACCGGCCCTGCTGAGCGAGTGCCTTGACGTGCCATTGCATGAGCCAGTCGCCGACAATCCGAACCAGCACGGAAGTGAACCAGCCAACAAAACCAAGCGTGATCATTCCGATCACCATCGGCACGGTGACGTTGTTCATGTACGAGTCGATGATCAGGTATCCAAGGCCATGGTCGCCCGAAACCATTTCTGCTGCCACAAGCGAGAACCAGGCCACACCAATTGAAATTTGGAGTCCTGTGAACACATATGGCAACGCGCCTGGAACAACGACGTTCTTGAAAATCTCCCAGTTGCTCGAACCCAGGCAGCCTGCTGCGCGAAAATAGGATTCATCGATCGATTGCACGCCCAGCATCGTATTGAGCGTGGTGACGAACAATGATGCCAACGTTGCCAGGAAGATCACGGGCGCTTCGAAGCCGGGGAACATGAGAATTGCCAACGGCACCCATGCAAGAATGGGGATTGGCCGCAGCGTTTCGAGAATGGGGAAGGTGTAGTCCTTGAATTTCTTCGACCAACCCATGAACAAGCCAAGCGGAACGCCAATTCCGGTGGCAAGGCCGAATGCAATCAGAATGCGCCGACAGCTCACATAGATGTTGTTGTAATAGTCTTCGGTGAACAGCGAGATACCCTGGAATGGAGTTGGTGAAAACCATTCCTTTGCAACAGCAACCGGCCCTGGAATTTTGTCAAACCGGTCAAGCCGAAGACCCTCGCATAGCAGCCAATAGGTAAATAGCCACATGAGGATGCCAGCAAACATCAAATAGGGTCTTGGCGTTGCAAGCGATTCTTTGAAACGGTACCAGACAAGCGCAAAGCCAGTTGGCGCAGTCATCATACGCCCTGTCGCCTGGTTCGTGCTATCGGGTTGGGCAGTTGAAGCCATGTGTGCTGTTCCCGTGTTCCAAGTCTTGAAATTCACAGTAGATCAAGTGGAATTGTTGGAGCCTGGTTGCTCGCGAAACAGCGTGGCTGTCATGCGCGGGCTAACACTCCAGCAATCGAAGTCTCAACAGGTGTATTCTTCGTCCACGTGTGTGAAGCGTGTTGTCTGGTTAGGCCAGGTGAAGGTCAGTCCAAGAAGGCAACCGTTGGCTAAGGAGACGAGCCAAGCCCGTCTCCCTTGCTTTCAATGCCAACTATTCTTTGAAGGCTGACATCGGTTGTGCCTTGATCACACCCAAGGGGCTTGTCAGGCCGCGCTTTTCCAAGACCTTGCGTGCAATGCTGTCATCGACACCACCATCGCGGATCTTTTCAGCAGCCGCTGGCCTTTTGGGAAGGCTGTAAAGGAAGGCGGTTGCATCGCTCAAAAGGCCGTTCACGCGGTCATTGACGATGAAATCGAGTTCCAGTTTGACCGAGCCAGGTGCCGTATCCGAGCCGTACATTGCGCCCCATAGCACTTTGCGATCAATCTGCTCGGTTTGCGCTTCGGCCATCTTCGATACTTCAGCTGCATTATTCATGTCGGCAAGAAACAGCTGCGAATCAAGCTCGCCTTCCATCCAGGCTTCGACAACATCAGGACGCTGCTTGATCAGATCGTTAAGCATAACGATCAAGGCACCATCAAGTGTGTCGAAATCTTCGCCAGATGCCGCGCGGCGCGCCAGCCCCGCCTTTTCGATCTTGGTTGCCGTCGGCTCCCAGATTGCAGCAGCGTCGAGTTTTCCTGCACGGAAGTTGGTCGTAATCACCTCAATATTCTGGTTGAGGTAACGCGAAGGCTTGATGCCAGCCTTTTCAAAGGCAATGCGTGCAAACCGGTCTGTGCAGGCACCATGTGGTGCTGATGTAATCTTGCCGTCCATCCACTTGACCGCATCTACGCCGCTCTCGAATTTGGGCGCATCATTGCGAACAAGGAAAATGTTACATTGCTGTTTCGATGTTCCGGCGACGCCGACGATGCGGATATCGGTACCACCGCGCTCCTTGATGTTGCGGAACGTCGAGGCGATTGATGGCATGTCGCCCATGTAGCCGATATGCTGTTTTTCACCAGTCATCGCGTTGACAATGACGGAGCCCTGCAGACCGACCTGAAATTCCACGACGGAGCCTTCGGGAAGATACTTCTTCCAGAACCCCTTGCCGTTGTTGACAACACCTGACCAGGATTCGGTGTAATAGGGCTGGTAGCCAACCACGAGTGAGACCTTCTCACCCGGCTTGCCAAAATTGACCTCGGCCAGTGCAGCAGGCGCGACTAAAGCGCCGAACGCCGCGGCAACGCTGGTTCCGAGAAAAAAGTGCGATCGCATATGGGCTTCCTCCCGAAGCTTATAATTTGAACCCGGAAACTTTGTGTTCCTCTTGGTTTTGCGGAGTATCAAGGCCAGTATTTTTTGTAGCAATCCTCCGTAAAATCTTCTGGTTACTGGCGTTTATTGAGACTACTAGCGGTTTGCTGGTCTAGTTCTGCTTACATTTTGGGCGTGCACGTGACTGCTCAAGCTCAGGCTCCGAAATATCGGAGAGTTGCAACATCCTGGCTCGCCGCTGACGTGCGCAAAAGAACGCCTTTTGCCAACTTGTCGCAGCTCCTATGGCACGCTGCAAAGCCCGTTATGTAAAATCGTTCGTATTGATGCGGTTATGCCTACTATCTATCACAAACGCATCTTCCTCGGGTGGACCCGAATCTAAGTCCGCATATGTACTCTTATTGACACAAACTAATCTGTCGCCTTCCAACCCCATCAGCGAGAGCATCTCATTTGCGGGTTCGATCACATGATAGGGAGTTTTGATTGTTTTCATCAATGTTCAGTGTGTCAATCTCCGGACAATACCTTGCGGGCCAGTGCGCTATTCTCGTGGCACATGATGCCGTTGCGTCTCAACCTCACGTAACGGTAGCCTTGGAAGCCCGATGATAGCATCGGCAACGCAATGTGAACTCGATGTTAGCAGACAAATTGCGCGCTCAGAATTTCAAGACCCGATAACGTAACAAGACGCTCGGGCGAGGAGGAGGTCTAGGAATGCCAGCACGAAATCACAGCCAGTGGCTCGCCAATCCGGCGCTTGAAGAGGGTGAGTGGATCGACAGCCGGGTCTACTCCGATCAGGAAATCTTCAACGACGAGATGGACAAGATCTTCAAGCGAGTCTGGAT
Organism: Hyphomicrobiaceae bacterium; assembly: GCA_047972825.1. Lineage (GTDB taxonomy): Bacteria > Pseudomonadota > Alphaproteobacteria > Rhizobiales > Hyphomicrobiaceae > JAEUMD01. The sequence goes on from JBKEAX010000148.1 coordinate 5,356, forward strand.
TCCGGTTTGCCACGAGTCGGAGCTGCCCGAGCCTTATGATTTCCGGACAACCTCCATTGCTGGCGAGCCGATCATCATTTCTCGCGGTCCAGACAAGGAAATCCGCGCGTTCCTCAATGTTTGTCCGCACCGTGGAATGCTGCTTGAGCGCCGCCCATCGGGCAGCTTCCTGGAGGGGCAACCGTCCGGCAACCCGAAACGCATCACCTGCATGTTCCACGCCTGGCAGTTCGACATGAAGGGCAACTGCGTCTACGTGGCCCGCGAGAAGGAAGGTTATCAAGACAGGCTTTGCAAAGACAACGTCGGCTTGAGGCGTCTGCGCTGCGAAGTCAAATTCGGTGGCTTTGTGTGGGTGACGTTGGATGACAATCCCAAGGTCAGCCTGGAAGAGTGGGCAGGAGAGCCATTTGAATGCTTGCGCGAGAGTATTGATGCAGAGCCCTTGGAGGTGTTCCATTACCATAAGGCCATCATCGATACCAATTACAAGCTATGGCATGATACCAACAGCGAATTCTATCACGACTTCATGCACTACCATAACCGCGTCACGGGCTTTAACGATGCCTACTTCGCGCGCAAGAACTTTGCGTTCAAGCACGGACATGTCGTGGTTGGCACGTTCGAAGTGAATTATGAAAACTATGAAGGCTTCGAGAGTCGCGCTGATCTTTCATTCCCGCATTTGCCGCCGAACCAATGGTACATGGTCGATCTGTTCCCGGGCATGAACTTCAACCTGCGCGGCTCGGCGTTGCGTTGCGATGTCGTGACCCCGCTCGGCCCTGGCAAAGTCATGATCGAGTTCCGCGGTTTGGGTTTGAAGTCGGATACGCCTGAAGAGCGCGAAATTCGCATCAACCACCACAATTCGATCTGGGGACCGTTCGGTCGCAACTTGCATGAGGATCTGATTGGCGTGGCTGGACAGGGCACGACAATGCGGCCACAGACTGAACAGCGTCGTATTCTGCACGGTCGTCAGGAAAACCAGACCATCCATGACGAAGTTGGCATGCGTCACTATTATGACGAATGGGGCCGCTGGATGAACCGGTTGCCGAACGATCCGGAAAAGTCCTGGCATGAGCGCAACCCGGGCGAAGCGGTCGCGGCTGCAGAGTAAGCTGCTTTGTCAGCAACTCTGCTTTGACATGGCGGTTGCCGCCAAGTGTATCGGCTGGCGTTTGATTGAAGCAAGCCGCTGGCACTACAAAGCAACTCAACGGCCTCCCGGTTCTTTGACGGGAGGCCGCTAAGGAAACGTCTTTAAAAAAAATGATCAACGCTTTGAGCGTTGACAAATAAATGGCACGGCAAAAAAGCCGGAGCAGTCAAGTCCATTCGGGAGGTGCGTCCATGCAAAAAAACGGACACGATGCTGCGTCATCGGTACGCGACACGATTTATCGCGCGACACTGGCTCTTGATGATCAGAAGTGGGACGACTGGCTCGGCCTTTGCGATGAGGAGTTCCACTACCGGATTTCCGCATTCAGTCCTGAGATCAACAAGGACATGATCTACCTGCAAGGCACACGCAAGGAGATGGAAGGGCTTATCCGGCTTCTTCCTAAGCACAACACGGACCACTCGCCGCTGCGCCGGCACACATCTGTTTATACAGTGGATGTCGCTGACGACATGGGCAGTGCTGAGGCTGTCAGCTCGTTCGTGATCTACCAAAATATGCTGGACGGTGTGAACTCCCACCTTGATGCAGGCGAAAGCCGTTTGTTCCTTGTCGGCAAATACTACGACAAATTCAAGATTGAGGACGGCAAGGCCAAATTCGTCAAACGAGAGGTTCGGCTTGATAACCGTCGTCTTGACAAGGGGTCCCACTGGCCGCTCTAGATCGCGGTTAGTGCGCCTGCCCGAGCTGCTGCCCTGACTTCATCCTGCTACTAGTGCTTTGGGGAGATGGGTGGGGAACTGAGCGAGGGCCTGGGCCACCGCGGGCAGTGGATACTTTTGTCGGCGGCTGGGAATACGCCGCAGCGTCAGGTTGCGAAGAAGGAATACGACGGAAATGAGCTGGACCAAGGTATGCAAGGCAAGCGACGTTGCGCCGAACACGCTTAAGAAATTCTGGATTGGCGGCGGCGTCATCCCAATACTAGTCGCAAACTATGGTGACGGTTTTGCTGCGATGCCGCCGGTGTGTCCGCATATGGAGGAACCGCTTGAGGAATCAGGCGTGGTTGCCAATTGCGTGTTGACCTGCACGAAACACCTGTGGGCCTGGGATCTTCGGACGCTTGAACAACAAGGCACCGAGACAGAAAAAGATCTGAAGACCTACAAGTGCAAGGAAGAGAACGGCGAAGTCTTTGCATTCGTCGAAGAGGAAATCGTCTACGAGTTCGACGACGAGGACGACATGGACGATGACTCCTTCTTTGCGCAAAGTTGACCACTGGGCGCCATTTCTCAGCCAGAACCGTTAGCCCGAGTTTCAATGATCGTTGGTGTTCCGGATACCTGGCCGTTTAATAGCCTTTGCTCGGCAACTCAAAGCCAGATCAAAAATAACCATTCGCGAAGTGTGTGAATTGCAGGATGGACACTGGAAGATGCACCTACCATGAAAGTGACCGTCCAAAGCAAGTCGGGCATCCAGGAATTTACTGCCGAACCGGGTGACAACCTGCTTTATGCAGGTCTCAAAGAGGGATTAGGGCTGCCTTTTGAGTGCGCAACGGGTACATGTGGTACGTGCCGCGCGCGTGTCATGGATGGTGATGTGTCACTTGCCTGGAGCGAGGCTCCTGGCTTGGCCTACGTCAAGCGGTCCAAGAACGAGGTTCTGCTATGCCAGGCCCACGCCGCAGGCGATTGCACATTGCGGGTGCCCGCCAAAGTCGAACAGATGGCCATTGGCACACGCCCGGAGAATTTTTCAGGTCGGTTTGAGAACGTCAGGCGGCTCACGCACGACGTCATCGATTTTGAGATCGTTCTCGACCGGCTGATGACGTTTCAAGCCGGCCAATTTGCCGCTTTGACGTGTGATGATGTTACCGGCGCACGGGCCTACTCGATGGTCAACCATGGCGAAGCGTGTGACCGTCTCACTTTCGTCGTCAAGCGCAAACCTGAGGGACGTTTCTCGGATTGGCTGTTCGAAACGGATGTGACGGGTAAGCCGGTAAAACTCTTTGGCCCTCTCGGCCGTGCCACATTCAGGCCGGAGGAAGGTAAGAATTTCCTTTGCATCGCGGGTGGCTCGGGCATTGCCGGTATGGTTGCCATTGCCTCGCATGCGGCTCGCATTGGTTACTTCGATAATCACAAGGGTCACATCTTTTTCGGTGTCCGATCAATGGAAGATTGCTTTTATGCGGCTGAATTCTCCGAGATAGCGCGGCGTGCAGGTGGCAACCTGGAAATTACAGTCGCACTATCGAACGAAGATCCGCCTCAGGATGTGCATCCACAACACCCCGAAGTTCGCCTTGCAGGCGGATTTGTACATGAGGTCTGTGCACGGGAAATGGCGGGCCGATATGAAGATATTGTGGGGTTCGTTGCTGGCCCGCCACCAATGGTCGATGGTGCCTTGAGGATGCTTATCATGGACGCAAGGTTGCCGGCCGATTGCATCCGATACGACAAGTTTGGTTGAGGCGCGCAGCTCACATCGCGCGTCAGCGCGTCTCATTAGGTTTTACAAATGATATAGCTGACGGGGCAGGCGTCCCTCGCCAGCGCAGGAGCAAGCAATGATTGATGCAGCCGAAGCGCAAAAAGTGTTGAAAACGGCGGGTTTGTTTTCCGATCTCAGCAATGATGCTATCGCGGTCATCGCCAAACTTGCCAAAACCAAAAATTACGAAGAAGGCGACGATGTCTACAAACTTGGTGATGCAGCCGACGCCGTACTGGTCGTCGTATCGGGCCGGGTGA
>JBKEAX010000236.1:0-3397 GCA_047972825.1 Hyphomicrobiaceae bacterium
GCGACGTGCATCCCACGCACTACGGCCGCATCTGCCCGATTGAGACGCCTGAAGGCCCCAACATTGGCCTCATCAACTCGCTTGCGACTTTCGCGCGGGTCAACAAATACGGCTTTATCGAAAGCCCCTACCGCAAGGTGAAGGATGGCAAGGTTTCCGACGAAGTCGTCTACCTGTCAGCCATGGCCGAGATGCGCCACCACGTTGCCAAGGCCAACGCCGAGATCGACGAGCAGGGCCGCCTGAGCGACGAATTGGTCACCTGCCGCTATCAGGGTGACGTCATCCTGGTGCCGCGCGACAAGGTCGATTACATCGACGTTTCACCAAAGCAGCTCGTGTCGGTGGCCGCAGCGCTCATCCCGTTCCTTGAGAACGACGACGCCAACCGCGCGTTGATGGGTTCGAACATGCAGCGCCAGGCGGTGCCGCTGATCCGGGCCGAAGCACCGCTTGTCGGCACAGGCATGGAAGAGGTTGTGGCGCGCGATTCCGGCGCCGCAATTGCAGCGCGGCGGACCGGCGTCATCGATCAGGTCGATGCAACTCGTATCGTTATTCGCGCGACCGAGGAAACAGACCCCTCCAAGCCGGGCGTCGACATCTACCGTTTGCGCAAGTTCCAGCGCTCCAACCAGAACACCTGCATCAATCAGCGTCCGCTGGTGAAAGTGGGGGACAGTGTTACCGCTGGCGAAATCATCGCCGACGGACCTTCCACGGATCTGGGCGATCTGGCGCTGGGCAAGAACGTGCTCGTCGCGTTCATGCCGTGGATGGGCTACAACTTTGAAGACTCAATTCTGATGTCGGAGCGCGTCGTTTCCGACGACGTCTTCACCTCGATCCACATCGAGGAATTCGAAGTGATGGCGCGCGACACCAAGCTCGGACCAGAAGAGATCACCCGAGACATTCCCAACGTCTCGGAAGAAGCTCTCAAGAACCTCGACGAAGCTGGTATCGTCTACATCGGCGCCGAGGTGCATCCCGGTGACATCCTCGTCGGCAAGATCACGCCGAAGGGTGAAAGCCCAATGACGCCGGAAGAAAAGCTTCTGCGCGCCATTTTCGGCGAGAAGGCGTCTGACGTCCGCGACACGTCATTGCGTTTGCCGCCCGGTGTCGCCGGAACCATCGTCGAAGTCCGCGTCTTCAACCGTCACGGTGTTGACAAGGACGAGCGTGCCATGGCGATCGAGCGCGAGGAAATCGAGCGGCTCGCCAAGGACCGCGATGACGAAATGCAGATTCTTGACCGCAACGTGTATGCGCGTCTGCGTGATGTGCTGATGGGTTCGGAGGTCTCCAAGGGCCCGAAAGGTGCCCGCAAAGGCACCAAGATCGATGAGGCCATTCTTGATGAGATTCCCCGCTCGCAGTGGTGGGAGATCGGTCTTGCCGACGAAAAGGCGCAGGCCGAGGTCGAGGCCATCGGTAAGCAGTACGAGGATGCCAAGAAGTCCTTGTCGAACCGCTTCGCTGACAAGGTCGAGAAGCTGCAGCGTGGTGATGAACTGCCACCTGGCGTCATGAAGATGGTCAAGGTCTTCGTCGCCGTGAAGCGCAAGATCCAACCCGGCGACAAGATGGCTGGTCGTCACGGCAACAAGGGTGTTGTGTCGATGATCGTGCCGCAGGAGGACATGCCGTTCCTCTCAGATGGCACGCCGGTTGACGTCGTCTTGAACCCGTTGGGCGTGCCCAGCCGCATGAACGTTGGCCAGATCCTGGAGACGCACCTTGGCTGGGCCTGTCGCGGCCTCGGCCGGCTCGTCAATGACGCGCTGGAAGAATGGCGTGAATCCGGCGAGGCCAAGGCGCTTCGCCAGATCATGGGCGAGGTCTATGAAAACGGGGAGATCCCCAAGGCCGCTAACGATGATGACCTCGTCACAGCAGCTGAGAACCTGAAAAAGGGCGTGCCGATTGCGACCCCGGTGTTCGATGGTGCGCACGAGGCAGACATCGTCGAATTGCTGAAGCAGGCAGGCTTCGACTCCACCGGTCAGGTCACGCTGTTCGACGGCCGTACCGGCGAGCCGTTCGATCGCAAGGTAACGGTTGGCTACAAGTACGTGCTGAAGCTGCACCACCTTGTCGACGACAAGATCCACGCCCGCTCGATCGGTCCTTATTCGCTGGTCACCCAGCAGCCGCTCGGCGGCAAGGCTCAGTTTGGCGGCCAGCGCTTCGGCGAAATGGAGGTGTGGGCGCTCGAAGCCTATGGCGCCGCCTATACGCTGCAGGAGATGCTCACGGTCAAGTCGGATGACGTTGCCGGCCGCACCAAGGTCTACGAGGCGATTGTCCGTGGTGATGACGCATTCGAGGCCGGCGTGCCCGAGAGCTTCAACGTGTTGGTCAAGGAAATGCGTGCGCTTGGCCTCAACGTCGAGTTGCTCAATTCGGACAATCCACAGATCGAGGAAGAGCAGCCCATCGAGGAGAGCAAGGCTCTCCCGGCAGCTGAGTAGATTGAAGAGCGCCAGTGCCTGCAGGTGCTGGCGCTCTGCTCCCGCCGTTATCGCCAGGCTAAGCGGGTGGAGCAAAGACACGACGCCGGCCAGTAGGGCCGGAACCTGGAAGCCCCGTTTAGCCGTCGCGGGACTTCGATAAGCCTTCAACAAGCGGGGCGCCGCCAAGCCCTGCGTGGAGTGAGAGCCGATGAACGAGATCAACAACATCTTCAAGCAGCAGGCACCGCTGCCGTCGTTCGATCAGATCAAGATTTCGATTGCGTCGCCCGAGGACATCCTTTCGTGGTCCTACGGCGAAATCAAAAAGCCCGAGACGATCAACTACAGAACCTTCAAGCCCGAGCGCGACGGATTATTCTGTGCGCGCATCTTCGGACCGATCAAGGATTACGAGTGCTTGTGCGGCAAGTACAAGCGGATGAAATACAAGGGTTTGATCTGCGAAAAGTGCGGCGTCGAGGTGACCTTGGCAAAGGTGCGACGCGAGCGCATGGGGCATATCGAACTGGCTGCGCCCGTCGCCCATATCTGGTTCCTGAAGTCACTTCCGTCTCGGATCGGGCTGCTGCTTGACATGACGCTGAAGGATCTTGAGCGCGTGCTCTATTTCGAGAGCTATGTCGTGATCGAGCCGGGTGTCACCACATTCAAGGAGAAGCAGCTTCTCAGCGAAGATGATCTCAACCGCGCGATAGACGAGTTCGGTCCCGACAGTTTCACGGCCGGCATTGGTGCCGAGGCGATTCGCGAACTGCTGTCTGCAATGGATCTGCCACGGTTGCGCGAAGATATTCGCCAGGAGATCGCGGAGGCGACGACCGAACTGAAGCCGAAGAAGCTGGGCAAGCGGCTGAAGGTGATTGAGGCGTTCATTGAGTCTGGCAATCGGCCGGAATGGATGATTCTGACCGTTGTCC
>JBKEAX010000257.1:0-3477 GCA_047972825.1 Hyphomicrobiaceae bacterium
TCCAGCAAATACCCAATCCCACGCAATGTCTTGATGTTCACGCGCGGATGCTCGGTCTTGCGGCGCAACCGGTGCACATACGTTTCAATGGCTTGCGGTGCCACGTCTTCGTCCATGGCAAACACGCGCGAAGCGATATCCTCCTTCGCCACCACATGGCCGCGATACCGCATCAGCACTTGCAGTACGGACCGCTCGCGCGGCGTCAGGTCGAGCGTAACCCCGTCCAACAGCACCTGCCGCGACACCATATCCAACCGCAGCGGCCCACATTCCAGCACCACAGCCTCACGTTGTGGCTTGCGCGCCAATAACGCACTGATACGAATTCTCAGCTCATCACCATCGATCGGCCGCAGGATGAAATCGTCAGCCCCCGCATCCAGCGTTGTCACGATATGGTCCAGAGCCGCACGAGATCCGCAAACCAGAATACGAATATCCGGCTTGCTGGCGCGCTGTTTCTTGACCATCGCGACAAGGTCCGCCGCCGCCACCGGCGCATCGAAGTCGCATATGATCAAATCATAGGCAGCAACCCGCAGGGCCTCGTTGACCCCCTCAACATTGCCAATGACATCAACAGCACAGTCCAGTTGCCGAACCGCAACAGCAAGACGCGTTGAAGAAATGTTGGCGTCTCCGACCTGGAGAATCCGCATGGGTTCCGCCCCCGAAAGGCTACCAAAAGGCTGAAGGATCATTGGGCTGCATGACCAAGCGCGCCATCGCAGCCAGAGCGGCCCGCAAGTATGATCAGCAACGCCGCCAAGTTCATCCCCACGAACTGAACTGTCAAATATTATTCCCGCACCAGCACCAACCGCACCCCATGATTCGCAAGAGATTTCCAGGCATTAGCGAACAATTCACAACGCAACGAGATGCGTACATAGTGCGAGTGGTGGAACTGCCACAGCACTGAAAGCTAATCGACAGGTTCGCGGCTTAGGTTGCAGGGGCTTGAGCGCTCGACGGGGGTCTTACGGCGGTCCGATTGCGTATTCATAGCATCAACAGTGCGTTTCAGGGGGAACCCAAATGAAAGCGAAAAGTATTGGCGTCGCTCTAGCTCTCGCGACGTCCATGGCATGGACGCCTGCTTTCGCTGCCGACCTCGGCGGTGATTGCTGCGCGGACCTCGAAGAGCGGGTCGCCGAATTGGAGGCGACCACAGCACGCAAGGGCAACCGCAAGGTTTCTCTGACCGTGTCCGGTCAAGTTAACGAACTGGTTTACTGGTGGGACAACGGCGACGAGTCGAACGTTTACGTCGGCACGTCTGGTTTCTCATCCAGCCGCTTCCGGTTCACCGGTGATGCCAACATCTCCGCTGACTGGTCAGCTGGTTACATCATCGAAGTTGAAGTCGTCAGCGCCCAGGTCAATAGGTCGACCGAAGACAATGATGATGGCAGGAACGCTATCGCTGTCCGCCACTCTGCTTGGTATTTGAAGAGCAAGAGGCTCGGTAAGATCACAGTTGGTCAGACCTCGTTCGCGGCTGACGACATCTTGTCAAGCATCGGCCTCGGCGGCACGGCTTCAGCCACGCAAGGCAACATAGACGGCGCCCCCGGCATGGGGCTTGCGTTTGGTGGCACAACCACTGAAGTTGGTGAAGTCTTCGACGTGTGGGACGTCGATCGTGGCAACGTCGTTCGTTATGATTCACCTTCGATTGTCGGCTTCGTGCTGTCAGCTGCCTGGGGTGAGGATGATCGTTGGGATGTCGCTCTGCGCTATGCAGGTGAGTTCAACGGCATCAAGATCGCTGCCGGCATTGGCTATCACGAATATCGTGACGGCGAGAGATATGGCGATGCCGTGGACTTCAACGACATCCGTGGTGCCATCAGCGTCTTGCACGTTCCGTCAGGTCTGTTCGCCGACTTTGGCATGACACAGCGTGACTTCGATGTGTCTGGCGCCAAGGACTTCCAGTTCTGGTATGTCCGCGGTGGTATCTACCAGAGGTTCATGCCCCTGGGCAAAACCTCGATCTTCGGCGAGTACGGCGAATCGGAAGATGCATTCGAGCTTTCAGCAGCCGGCATCCGCAACGACGGCACGTACTACGGCATTGGCATTCAGCAGCAGATTGATGCCGCCGCCATGGAACTTTACCTCGGCTGGCGTCACTTCGAAGCTGACTTGGATGATAACCTTGGCTCGATCAGCTCAGACGACGTCGACACAGTCTACACGGGTGCCCGCATCAAGTTCTGATGCATCACCACCGGGCAGGAAATACAGGGTCCTGACCTGACAAACAATAAGGGCGTGCGAGCCACCTCGCACGCCCTTTCCTTATTTCCCCACCACTTCCCCCTCCGATGAGGGGCAGAAACAAAACACACACACGCAGCCGGCCACGACTTCCCCCTCTCCCCATCCTTCATGGAGAGAGGGCCGGAGTGAGGGGCAGCCGCACCCACCACCCCCCATCTCAATCGTCACACCCGCCCTTCCAACTTCGCCAACACACCGTCCAGAACACCCTCGATGTTCTCGCGCACATCAACGTTGCTAACGCGCAAGGCATCGTACCCCTGTCGCCTCAGCGCAGCTTCCCGCTCAGCATCAGCTGCACGTTCCTCGTCACTCGAATGCGTCGCACCATCGACTTCTATAACGAGACGCGCATCGCGACAGACAAAATCAACGAAATAACTTTCAATCGGAACTTGCCGAGCGAACTTGAAACCACCGAGGTTGCGATTGCGCAGGTGCGACCAGAGCTTTGCCTCCGCAGACGTCGCGTTGGCGCGCAGGACACGAGCTCTATTCGTCTTCCAGGGCTGTTCTCCACGCATGGGACTACCTCGCTAAGGATGTCTCACAAGCCACCGCCCCTCACCCTAGCCGCCTCTCCCCACGTGTGGGGAGAGGGAATATACCACTTCCCACTTCCCCGTCCGATGAGGGGCAGCAGCCGCCCCTTCTCCCTCTCCCCGTCCTTCACGGGGAGAGGGCCGGGGTGAGGGGCAGCCGCGGGACACAAACCAGGCAGCCCCAGCAGGCTTACCCCTCAGTTTACTGCCAACCCCGCCATCCCCCTCCCTGAAATTGAACACTTCAAAATTGTACTCCCATCACCATCCACAGTTGCAGCAACACCCCGCCTCCATGCCAGGGCAATGCATCCACAACCACCTGCTCTCCAGCCTTTCTGCCGCCAAATTCGATTAACAAGTTGTTAATGCAGCCCGTCGTGATCGGAGGAAGTGTGGTAATCCACCATCAATGCCAATATAAAAGGGCAACACCTTGGAGATTTCGATTCAATTTCAGCGAATCCTCGGGTTGAATGCGGACCTGAGCCAAGCGACTCGCCTCTAGTATTCGGCGGGCGATCCGGACATCACCCTCACAGCAGGGTCCGGACCTCGGCAGCGTATCTTTCAAGTATCTTAGTAGCGTCAACTGCGTAGCGCGTTCTGTTCGAGCAGCGTGTGCAAGCGTGCACGTGCCCCT
>JBKEAX010000261.1:0-3763 GCA_047972825.1 Hyphomicrobiaceae bacterium
TCTGTTACGTCCTGCTCGCGCGCCAGACCTTCAATGCCATCCTGCACAACGCCAACGTTCTCAAACAGTCCCGCAACCTCCCACATGATCCAGTGGGACATGCCTTGCAGGCGCAGCACCAAACCGACTGAAAGCGCGACCGCCCCCGTCGTGACGGCGTCAACCGACCACAGCCAGATCGCAAGTACGGCAACGCTCGACAGCAGCAAGGCATTAAGAACGTTGAGCACGAACGTCAGCCAAGTCACCAGGCGCATCTGGCGGTAGACCGTGGCCAGGAACGACGCCATGGAGTCGCGCGCATATCGATCTTCACGTTCCGCGTGAGCAAACATCTTGACTGTTTGGATATTGGTGTAGCTATCCACCACGCGGCCTGTCATGACCGAGCGGGCATCGGCCTGCTCCGCCGAAATCCTGCCAAGCCTGGGAATGAAATAGCGCATTGCGCCAAGGTAGGCGGCGAGCCAGACAAGCATGGGTGCAGCAAGCCGGGGATCCGTCAATGCGAAGACGGTGACCCCACCAAGAAAGTAGACCGAGACATAGACAACCACCTCGGCGATCTTCAGCACGACTTCACGCACCGCCACCGAGGTCTGCATCACTTTGGCAGCGATACGCCCGGCAAAATCGTTCTGAAAATAGGCCAGCGACTGACGCAGCACATAGCGATGCGCCATCCATCTCGTGCGCATGGCAAAGTTGCCCATCAACCCTTGATGCACGAGCGTTTCATAGACGAGTTTTAGCGCTGGCAGCAAAAGCAGCACGAATGCCGCCATGGCCAACAGGAAACCACCGTGCTGCGACCAGACCGTTGCCCTGTCGACCGACGCCAACCAGTCGACAATATGACCAAGGAAAGCAAACAGCGACACCTCACCCAAGGCGATGATGGCGCCCAGCCCGGCAGAAGCGGCAAGCAGCGGAAAGAAGGGGCGGGTATAATGGGCAACGAACGGCCAGAAACGCAGCGGCGGCATCTCGGGCACGGCTTCAGGAAACGGCGCCGTCACCCGTTCCATCCAGCTGAAAAATCTCTCAATCATCTTTTTTCGTACCAACTTTTTCGTGTGCCGGCCCGCCCGAATTGGCAATCAGCGCTTTCGTGTAGATAGGTCATCTTGGCGATTTTGACACGCCGGTCAGTCGCAACTGCACCTGCCAAAGTTCAAACAGCAGGCCAGCGGAAACATCGCTTTTCCCGCCATCCACCTGTTTATTTGGGGTGCATCCTGAGAATAATCACCCCATTGGGGTGCGCGGACATGGTTGCAGCTATGTCCGGACCCTCGGCCATGACACTGATGGCGCCGTTGCCCATTGCGGCAACCCGCGATAAGGGTCCACGGTGTCAAAACAACGACACACCCGCCACATTGGCGATCGCAGCCCAGCTTTATGCACTGACGTGATCGACACAAGAATGCCATGAGAGAACCCGATGCCGCTCCCCCCCGAGATTGAACTCGATGAAATGAAAAGCCGCGCAAGAACCTGGTTCGAAAGTCTCCGCGACGACATCTGCGCAGCCTTCGAGAAGCTTGAGGATGACCTACCACCGGGTGTGCAATATTCCCTGAGGCCAGCAGGACGTTTCGAACGCACACCATGGGAACGTACCGATTCCACCGGCACCCCAGGCGGTGGCGGCATCATGAGCATGATGTCGGGCCGCGTATTCGAAAAGGTCGGCGTCCATACGTCCACCGTCCACGGTGAGTTCGCGCCGGAATTCAGGGCCCAGATTCCCGGAGCCGATGAGGACCCACGTTTCTGGGCCTCGGGCATCTCGCTCATCGCCCACATGCAAAATCCGAACGTTCCCGCCGTGCACATGAACACACGCATGGTTGTCACATCAAAATGGTGGTTCGGCGGCGGCGCTGATCTGACCCCAGTCCTTGAAAAGCGGCGCACTCAGGAGGACACGGACACCACAGAGTTTCACGCTGCCATGAAGGCAGCCTGCACACCGCACGCTATCGCCGACTACGACAAGTTCAAGACATGGTGCGATGACTATTTCTATCTACCTCACCGCAAGGAAATGCGCGGCATAGGCGGCATCTTCTACGATTACATCTCGCCCGATAATGATGGCGGCGGCTATGACGCAGCGCTTGCCTTCACTCAGGACGTTGGCCGCGCCTTCCTCGATATCTATCCCAAACTCGTTAGAAAGAACTTCGCCACCGACTGGACCGAGGCCCACCGCGACGAACAACTGATCCGCCGTGGTCGCTACGTCGAGTTCAACCTGCTTTATGATCGCGGTACGACATTCGGCCTCAAGACCGGCGGCAACGTTGCATCAATCCTGTCCTCCATGCCGCCACTGGTAAGGTGGCCTTGATAGGCCACCTTACCAGTCGACAGGAAGGCATCAAAAAAGCGCTTACCGGGCAAACTGTCTGGCAGCTATCACACATAGGATCACGCCAACCGTAACGACCAACATGAGCGGACTTACTGTCTCTCCCAGAAGCGTTGCTGCGAGCGCCAATCCGAAAAACGGTTGAAGTAGCTGGAGCTGCCCGACCGAAGCTATACCGCCTTGCGCAAGCCCCCGATACCAGAAGACAAATCCGATGAGCATGCTGAAAACAGAGACGTAGGCAAGGCCAATCCATGCTGAAGGGTCAATACCGGCAAACGACTGGGGCATTGTTATAAATGCAAGTGGCAGCATGACCGGCAGCGACAAAACAAGCGCCCAGGAAATAACCTGCCAGCCACCCAACCGGCGTGAAAGCCGCCCGCCCTCGGCGTATCCCAGTCCACACACGATGATAGCTGCAAACATAAGACCATCTCCTATGGGCGAGGCCGTCAAGCCTTGTGAGATGGCGAAGCCCGCAACCAGAATACTACCCAGACAGGAGAACAGCCAAAACGCCGGACGTGGCGCTTCACCTCCGCGTAGAACGCCGAAGATCGCCGTTGCAAACGGCAGCAACCCGATAAAAACAATGGAATGTGCTGCCGTCACATGTTCCAAAGCCATTGCCGTTAGAAGTGGGAAACCGACGACAACACCAAACGCTACGACAACCAGTGGCAGCAATTCGCCACGGGCCGGTCTCTCTTCTCTCATGACAACAAGCAACACGAGCGCCATGAGACCAGCAATGGCTGCTCGTGCGACGGTCAGGAAAAAAGGATCGAACTGCACAACAGCGACGCGGGTCGCCGGTAGTGAGCCACTGAAGATGATAACGCCCAGTAGTCCGTTGACCAGCCCGCTCGACGTTTTTTTCATGTAGGCGCGTTCCCGCTAATCTCCGGATTTGCCGAAAGCCTCGGGCAAGAAACACAGATAAGCACAAAAGTTATCCATGCCCGGCGCCACTGAGATCAATCGATCCGGTGATCGTCTGCCATGGATCGTCCTGCGCATCAATCCAAAGACAATCCACGAAACGCCACTAGATCGCGTTCACGTTTCACGGAATCGTGCCCGCGCTCTATTTTCTTTTATTTTGAGCATGTTCTTCACGCCGAACCGCGTACACTTCGGCTGAACATGCTCTAGAGCGCCGGACCCTGGCCCTGCCAGTTAAATGCACTGGATGGGAAGAAAAATGCAGACCTTTATACGGCTTCCAGCGTCTTCGCCCACTTGCCCGCAACTCGCCTTAGACTTTCCCGTGCCTTCGCGAGCCCCGCTGCGCGTTCCTCTGGGTTGGCGAACTGCATGGGTTCAGCATTCACGATGTCCGGGTCAGCAATCCCAAGGAACCCGAACACAGCACGCAAA
>JBKEAX010000285.1:0-2079 GCA_047972825.1 Hyphomicrobiaceae bacterium
CGATGATGACCGCAACGTTCTATCTGCCAAGGTCAACACGCTGGCCGAGGATCTCTCGACGTTGCGTGGCAAGTTAGGTCTGAGCTGACTCATGGTTGCCCCGTGGGATTGTCACCCAGAGTATGTTTAGCTGAAGTGTATAGCGGTAGAGCCGTGAAAAACATGCTTCAAACGAGAGCATGTTTAGCTGAAGTGCACAGCGGTAGAGCCGTGAAAAACACAGCGAGAAGCAAGAAGCTAGATCGTATTCATTGGCTCTGCAAAACATGAACACGATCTAGTGGCCTGTCGCGCCAATATTGAAACATAGCCGCAACCGCATACAATTTTGGCGCGACATGAAGGCCACGAGCAAAATCATTGGCTTAGTGTGGCGCTGTCACGGAATGTTTCGCGGTAAAAGCCGCCTTCGGGATGTGGCGTGAGACCAAGCAAACGCACAATCTCCTCGTATGTCATGGCCGCGTGCATGAAGGCTTTTTTCTTGTAAAGTAATTTATGGCCCCTGGTCTCGCTTGGCTTCAGCCTCGATTTTTGCGTTCACGGATCTCAGCGAACACCTGCCACGTCGGTGCGCCGCTCATTGATAGCCGTTGCTGGATGCCCGGGATGTGCGCGCGCAAAAATGGATTGGTCGCCAACTCCGCTGCGATTGTCGTCGGGACGGTTGGCTTGCCGGCTGCACGGAGGTTCTCGATCTCCTTGGTGCGAGCCTGCAGCTCCTGGTTGTCGGGCTCTATTTTCAGCGCGAATTTTGCATTGGCGGCAGTATATTCATGCCCGCAATAAACTGTCGTTCCGCTTGGCAGCGCCGCCAGCTTTTGCAGCGAGCCAAACATCATTTCTGGCGTCCCCTCGAAAATGCGCCCGCATCCCAGGGCGAATAGCGTATCGCCGGCAAAAGCAACGTTTTCCAAGGGAATATAGTAGGTTATATGCCCAAGCGTGTGGCCCGGGGTGGCGATAACCTGAACCTCCCTGTCGCCGAATTGGAACGTATCGCCCTCGCCAACAGCTTTGTCCAGACCAGGAATTTTTGCAGCCTCGCCCTCTGGTCCGATGATAATGCAACCCGTTTCCGCCTTGAGTGCGGTGTTGCCGCCAGTGTGGTCGTGGTGGTGATGCGTGGTCAGGATATGGGTGAGTTTCCAGCCTTTTGCCGCCAGTGCTTCCCTCACATCGTCGGCGTCGGGGGCGTCGATGGATGCCGTCATGCCGGTATCAGGGTCATGAACCAGCACGCCGTAGTTGTCATCTAGGCACGGGAATAGGTGTATTTCGAATTTCGCCATTTTGGACCTTTCAGTGTCGGCGACAGCGCCAACGCACACGACGATTACAAGTCACGTCGTTTGCAATTGGTGTTGTCCGAGCCAACGCAGTGGTATTGTGTGCAACCCGGGGCGCACCAGCCGGCTTTTTCGGCCATTTCATCCCATCTGTCGAGGGGGTGACAGTAGCGTGCGGGCACACCGTTCGTCGCGTCCGTATATGATGTTGTCAGGCTTGCACGCGGGCGCAAAATTCCCTTGAGTGTTAGGGGCTGGGCCCTAAGGGTCCGGACCCAATAGCAATGAGTGGCCAAGATCGTCAGCCGAGGCGAATTTGGTTAAAGATCAAGGTGGCCGTCTTGGCCATAGCAGCGCTACGGCCAAGACGGACGCCAAAGAGATTGGAGCAAATTCGCCCGGCCCTTCGGGTTTCCAAGCGCTGGCAAGCCAGTGCGTCGGGCGGTTTGCCCGCAGCGCCGCTGCGCGCTGCATCACCCTCCTGCTGGCTCAATTCACCGCTTGAGAAACAGAGTTGAATCACAATTATCGCCCGGCGCTCTAGCAGCCTTGAGAATCAGCGCCCTAAACACCATCTAATTGCCTTGATTGTCCTGCCTTTGTGACAGGCTGGAGGAGTGGTGATGGTGAACATCTTTGCAAGGCACAAGATGCGTTTGGCGCGCGGGGCAGTAACCCCGATCGTGCTGGCGGCATGTGCTTTGGGAGGTGCTGGTTCTACCACTTGGGCGCAGACGGCCCATCGCGACGACATTACCGAACTGCTGAAACGCACTGGCGTTGTGTCTAC